>JBDTIO010000043.1:0-9592 GCA_039936375.1 Caldimonas sp.
TGCAGACGCAGGCGCTCTCGGCCAAGCTCGAAGCGATCGAGACGAAGAATGGCTCGCAGGTCGTCATCCTGATGGTGCCGACGACAGCGCCGGAAGACATCGCCGCCTTTTCGCAGCGCGCCGGCGATCGCTACAAGATCGGCCGCCGCAACGTCGGCGACGGCCTGCTCGTCGTCGTCGCCAAGAACGATCACCGCGTCGACATCGCGCCGGCGAAGTCGCTCGAAGGCGCAGTGCCCGACCTGCTCGCCAAGCGCATCATCAATGAGCAGATCACGCCGGCATTCAAGGCCGGCGATTTCGCCGGCGGCCTCAACCAGGCGGTCGACCGGCTCGGCCAGGCGATCGCCGGCGAGGGCCTGGTGGCACCTTCGCCGCGCTCCTCAGGATCGCAGCGGCACGCTTCGCGCGGCTTCGACTTCCAGGACCTCGCGATCTTTCTCTTCGTCGGCGTGCCTATCCTGGGCGGCCTCCTGACGCGCCTGTTCGGCCGCAAGGGCGGCGCGTTGCTGGCCGGCGGTGCCGTCGGCGGGATCGGCTGGCTGCTGACCACGAGCTTGTTGGTCGCTGGCGGTGTCGGCCTCGTCGCCTTGCTCCTGATCGGCGTCTTCGGCGTCGGCTCCGGCGGGGGCGGCGGCCGTGGCGGCATCGGCCCGATCCTCTGGGGTGGTGGCGGCGGCGGTGGCTTCGGCTCCGGGGGTGGCGGCGGTGGTTTCAGCTCGGGCGGCGGCGGCGACTTCGGTGGCGGCGGTGCCTCGGGGAGCTGGTGATGGCGAGCTTTCTCTCACGGTTGCTCAAGCATCGTTTGCTCGACGAGCGTGATGCCGAGCGAGCCCTCGGCGCCGAGGGCAACGCGCGCGTCGCCGCCCGCGTCGTCGCCAGCGAGGCGCGGCACACCGGCCAGATCCGCGTCTGCATCGAGGCGGGCCTGCCGCTCGGCTACCTGCAACGCCATGCCAGCGCCCGCGAGCGCGCGGTGGCGATGTTCGGAAAGCTGCGCGTCTGGGACACCGAGCACAACAACGGCGTGCTCGTCTACGTGCTGCTCGCCGAGCACGCGATCGAGATCGTCGCCGATCGCGGCATCGATCGTCGCGTCGACGCCGCGGCGTGGGACACGATCGCGGCGCAGATGAAGGAGCCGTTTCGCGGTGGCGATTTCGCCGCCGGGCTGGACCGCGCGATCGATGCCGTCGACGCGCTGCTCGTGCGCCACTTTCCGCGCCCGACCGGCGAAGGCCACGAGGCCTACCCGAACGAATTGCCCGACGCGCCCGATCTGCGCTGAATTTCGCGGCGAAGCGTCGCCGCCGCTATCACTCAGGCCGAGGCGCGAGCCAACCAGGCCGTGACGGCGTCGCGCTCGTCGGGCCGCAGATGCAGGCCGAGCTTGCTGCGCCGCCAGAGCACGTCTTCGCCGCGGCGCGCCCACTCGACGCGGCGCAGGTAGGCGAGCTCGCCTTCGAAGACCTGCGGCGCGACCTCGCCGCCGAGACCGTCCTTCAGCAAAACCTCGGCGCGCGTGCCGTAAGAGCGCGCCAGCCGGTGCACGAGCGAGGCCGGCAGGGAAGGGTGGCGCACCGCGAGCGCGGCCGCGAAGCGATCGAAGATCGCGACGATGTCGTTCGCCGGCGGCGCCGCGGTGCCGAGGAAGGCGTGCAGGTCGCCGCCGGGAAGCGTCGCTGCCGCGGTCCAGGGCTCGCCGAGCTGGATCGGCGCTGCCGCGTCGCCGCTCGACGCGCGCGCCAGCAGCGGCGCGAGCCGGTCAACGGCTTCTTCGGCGAGCTTGCGAAAGGTCGTGATCTTGCCGCCCCAGACCGAGAGCAGCGGCGCCTGCGGCGAGCCGTCGCGGCCACTGTCGAGCTCGAGCCGGTAGTCGCGTGTCACGGCGGCTGGATTGCCGGACTCATCGTCGATCAAGGGCCGCACGCCGCTGTAGGTCCAGACGACCTGCTCCGGCGTCACTGGCGCGGCGAAGTAGTGGCTCGCCTGTTCGCACAAGTAGGCGATCTCGTCGGGCTCGGCGCGCGCTTCGCCGATTGCGCCGTGGTGCTCGATGTCGGTCGTGCCGATGAGCGTGAAGCCGTGCTCGTAGGGAATCGCGAAGATGATGCGGCCGTCGGCGTTCTGGAAGATGTAGGCGTGGTCATGCTCGAAGAGCTTCTTCACGACGATGTGGCTGCCTTTGACGAGGCGCAGGTGCACGCGGTCGGCGGCGTGCGCATGCTCCATCAGGAATTCCGCCGCCCACGGGCCGGCGGCGTTGACGAGCGCGCGCGCAGAAACCTCGCGGGTCGAGCCGTCTTCGGCCTTCAAGGTCACGCGCCAGCGATCGGCGCCGCGCACCGCGTCCACACAAGCGGTGCGCGTCAGCACCGTCGCGCCGCGCTCGGCGGCGTCGAGCGCGCAGAGGGCGACGAGCCGGGCATCGTCGACCCAGCCGTCGGAATAGACGAAGCCCTTGGTGAACTGCGGCTTCAGTGGTGCGCCGGCGACGTAGTGGCGCAGGTTGACGGTGCGCGACGGCGGCAGCACCTCGCGATGCGCGAGGTGGTCGTAGAGGAAGAGGCCGATTCGGATCATCCAGACCGGCCGCAGGGCATGAGATCGGGGGTCGCGCGGCATCACGAAGCGCAGCGGCCGCATGATGTGCGGGGCGCTTTTGAGCAGCACCTCGCGCTCGCGCAGCGCCTTCCTCACCAGCGAAAACTCGCGGTACTCGAGGTAGCGCAGGCCGCCGTGGATCAGCTTGGTCGACGACGACGAGGTGTGCGAGGCGAGGTCATCCTTCTCGCAGAGCAGGACGCGGGCGCCGCGGCCCGCCAGGTCGCGGGCGATGCCGGTGCCGTTGACACCGCCGCCGACGACGATCGCGTCGTACCCGTCGAGCCCGGAATCGGAGGTGGCGTTCGCGGGTCCGCCATCGGTCGTCTGCATCGCGACTATTCTTGCATCGACGGCGCAGCCGAGGAGACCTGACGATGCCGAACCCGAAGACCCATCTGCTCGCCCTGGACCAGGGCACCTCGAGCTCGCGCGCCATCGTCTTCGACAAGAGCGGCGCCATCGTCGCCATGGCGCAGCGCGAGTTCAGGCAGATCTTTCCCAAGCCTGGCTGGGTCGAGCACGACCCACGCGAGATCTGGGAATCGCAGCTCGCCACCGCGCGCGAGGCGATCGCCAGCAGCGGCGTCGCGGCCAGTGCGATCGCGGCGATCGGCATCACCAACCAGCGCGAGACGACGATCGTCTGGAACCGGGCCACCGGCGAGCCGATAGCCAACGCCATCGTCTGGCAGGACCGGCGCACCGCAGCGGCCTGCGAAGCGCTGAAGCAGCGCGGCCTCGAGCCGCTCTTTAGCGACAAGACTGGCCTCGTGCTCGACGCCTATTTCTCCGGCACCAAGCTGGCGTGGCTGCTCGACCATGTGAGCGGCGCGCGGGCTGCGGCCGAGCGCGGCGAGCTGGCTTTCGGCACCGTCGATTCCTGGCTGATCTGGATGCTGACCGGCGGTGCCGACGCCGCCTCCCGAAAAAACGCCGTGCACGCCACCGACGCGAGCAACGCCTCGCGCACGCTGCTGTTCGACATCCACGAAGGCGCCTGGAGCGACGAGCTGCTGCGCACGCTCGATATTCCGCGCCCTCTCCTTGGCGGAGTGCATCCATCGAGCCATGAATACGGCCACACGCAGGCCAACCTGTTCGGCGCCTCGATTGCGATCGGCGGCGTCGCCGGCGACCAGCAGAGCGCGCTGTTCGGCCAGGCGTGCTTTCGCGAAGGCCAGGTCAAGAACACCTACGGCACCGGCTGCTTCATGCTGATGCACACCGGCACGAAAGCCGAGACCTCGGCGAATGGCCTCATCACGACGCGCGCCGCGCAGCGCGCAGGCGCGGCGCAGTTCGCCCGGGAAGGCAGCGTCTTCATCGGTGGCGCCGTCGTGCAGTGGCTGCGGGACGGACTGCATGCCATCAAGGCCAGTGGCGAGGTGCAGCAGCTCGCCGAGAGCGTGCCCGACAACGGCGGCGTGATGTTCGTGCCTGCCTTCACTGGCCTCGGCGCACCTTACTGGCAGCCCGACGCGCGCGGCGCCATCGTCGGCCTGACGCGCGGCTCGACGATCGCCCACATCGCCCGCGCCGCCCTCGAATCGATCGCCTTCCAGAGCGCGGCCCTGCTCGGTGCGATGAGCAAGGATGCCGTGGCCGCCGGCGGCAAGCCGGTCAGCGAATTGCGCGTCGACGGCGGCGCTTCGGCCAACGACCTGCTGATGCAGTTCCAGGCCGACCTGCTCGGCATTCCGGTGCTGCGCCCGAAGGTTCTCGAGACGACCGCACTCGGCGCCGCCTACCTCGCGGGCCTGAGCTGCGGCTTCTACGCAGGCACCGACGAGCTGGCATCGCACTGGCAGATCGATCGCACCTTCCTGCCGACGCTGTCGCGCGAGCGCGCCGGCGAGCTGATGCGGCAGTGGGAACACGCGGTGGTACAGGCGACGCGCTGACGAGCCTGCTGACAGAACGCTGTCAGGAGCTGTCGCGCAGCATGAGCGTCTCGATCAACTCCTGACACGACACGACCACGGACACCATCCACCACGCCATCGACTGGTTCGAGATTCCCGTCGCCGATCTCGACCGGGCGCAGACCTTCTACGAGGCCTTGCTCGGCATCAAGCTGCGTCGCGAGACGATCGGACCGAACACGCTCGCCGTCCTCTCCCACGGCGAGCAGGCGGTCGGCGGCTGCCTGATCACCGGGCCCGGCCATCAACCGAGCGCGAACGGCACGCTCGTCTATCTCGGCGTCGGCGCCTCGCTCGATGCGCCGTTGGCCCGCGCCACCGCGGCCGGCGCGCGGATCGCGACGCCGCGCACCGTGTTGCCGGGCGACATGGGCTCGTTCGCGCACATCGTCGACAGCGAAGGCAACCGGGTTGCCTGCACGCCGCCCGCTGAGAAGAAGAGCGCCATGCAGTTCGCCTACATCATCGTCTGGGTCGGCTGAGCACGGCCTGAACGCGCGGCAACGATCATGCGCCGCGCCGACCGGCTCTTCCGTCTCGTCCAGCTCATCCGCGGGCGCCATCTCAGCACGGCGCGTTTCATCGCCGAGCGTCTCGAGGTCTCGGAGCGCACGGTCTATCGCGACGTCGCCGACCTCATGACGCAGGGCGTGCCGATCGAGGGCGAGGCCGGTGTCGGCTACCGCATGCGTGCCGGCTTCGACCTGCCACCCTTGATGTTCACCCGAGAAGAAGCCCAGTCGCTGGTCGCGGCGGTGCGGGTCGCTCGCTCGCGCCTCGACGATGCGCTGGCCGACCACCTCGAGACCGCCCTGTCGAAGATCCTCGCTGTCCTGCCGGCGTCGTCGCGTGCCGCTGCCGAGAGCGTCAGCGTGCTGGCGCCGCCGCAGGCGCTCGACGCGGCGACACGCCAGCGCCTGCGCGTCCTGCGCGAGGCCGCCGAGCAGCGCGCCAAGGTGCGCCTCGGATACCTCGACCTGAAGGATGCCGCGAGCGAGCGCATCGTGCAGCCGCTCGGCTGCGTCTACTGGCGCGAGGTCTGGACGCTCGCCGCCTGGTGAGGCCTTCCGCAACTTTCGCATCGACCGCATTGCCGGTCTAGACGTGCTGGACGAGCGCTTTCGCGACGAGCCGGGCAAGTCGCTCGCCGACCTGCTGCGCCAGGTCCACGTCGACGGTCGCAACGTCTGATCCGCATAGCGATCCGCTTCCCGCGCATCGCCTTCGCGGCCACTTCTCGAACCCTTCATCGCCGCCGCACGGGGCGGCCCGAGAGTGACGACGTCGCGGCGATCGTGCCGCGACGAACTGCTCAAGGAGCTCGTCATGCACCCCCATCTGCAGCACCTCGTCGACTCGATCCGCCGCTGGCTCCATCGACCCGCCGGGGTCGCGGGGCCGATCACGGCGCGCATGAAAGCCATGCCGTCGCGAGCCTGGCAAGGTGTCATCGACGCCCGTGTGCCCATCGTCGCCGTCTGCGTGCTCGTCGCCATCGGCGGCCTGCTGGTCAAGTACCCGCCGTTCGCCGACGTCGGCCGCGGCGAAGTCGGCGTGCGCGTCAATCGCGTCACGGGCGGCGTCGATGAGTGGCGCGAAGGCAGCGTCCTTGTCGTTCCCGGCCTGCAGCAGATGCGCGTCTTTCCGCTTCACGACCAGACCTATCGCGCGGTGCAGATGAACCGTGCCGACGGGCCGGCGCCGCTGCAATCGGTCGAGGGTCTCTCGCTCGGCATCGACCTGCAGGTGCGCTACGCGCTCGACCCGCAGCAGGTGAAGACGATGGCCAAGAGCCTGCCCGACAACATCGGCATCGAGATCGTCGAGCCGGCCGTGCAGGGCGTGGTCTACAAGGTCATCGCCCACTACACGGTGCGCGAGATCTTCTCGACCAAGCGGGCCGAGATCCAGCAGGTTGTCGAGAACGAATTGAAGCCACGCCTGGCCGCCGACGGCATCGAGCTGAAGAGCGTGCTGATCGGCAAGGTCGACCTCCCCGCCGACTACAAGCGCGGCATGGAAGGGCTGCTTGCCGAGGAGCTGGCGACCGAGAAGATGAACTACACGCTCGAGCTGAAGGACAAGCAGGGCAAGGCGAGCGCGCTCGACGCCGAAGCCGACAAGGCGCGCCGCGAGATTGCTGCCGAGGCCGCGGGACGCGAGCAGATCATCGCCGCCAAGGCGCAGGAAGAAGCGATGAAGCACATCCTGCCCTTCAAGCAGCGGCAGATCGAGCAGCACAAGCTCGAGGCCGAGGCGGCGCTGGTGACGCGCGTCAAGGGCGCCGAGGGCAACGCCCAGGCGCGCCGCATCGAGGCTGGCGGCGAGGCCGATGCGCGGCAAAGGCTCGCCGACGCCGAGGTCTACCGGATGGACCGCGTCGGCAAGAGCAACGCCGAGCAGATGGCGCGCGAGGGCGACCTCATCAGCCGCCACCCGCTGCTGATCCAGAAGACGCTCGTCGACAAGCTCTCCGACAAGATCCAGGTGATCATCGCCCCGCCGTCGTCGAGCGGCGGCTTCATCGGCGCGGCCTTGCTCGGCGGGCAGCGCAAGGAGTCGGTGCGCAACGCCAGTGACGAATCGGCGGAGCAGCACGCGGCCGCTGGCGATGCGAACGAAGCCAAGGACGAGCAATGAATCGCCGCCTAGCTCCGGTGCGCGGCATCCCGGCCTTCGCCGCGACGCTCGCCGTCGCCGCCTTGTCGTTCGCGCTGCTGCTCGCCGCGCCGGCGCAGGCGGCGGCGCCGGTCAAGGCGCCGAAGGCCGCATCGCTGGCGATCGTCGTGCGCGACCAGACGCCCTTGCGCGCCGCGCCGCACGACGCGGCGCAGCAGCAGGCGCAGCTCTGGCAGGGCGAGGTCGTCGAGGTGCGCGGCGAGCGCCTCGATTACCTGCAGGTCTGGGACTACCGGCGCGAGCGCGGCGGCTTCGTCGAGACGGCGCGCGTTCGCCGCATGGCGCTGGCGGCGAGCGACGCGCCCCAGTTGCTCGCCGTCGTTCGCTTCGTGCGCGACACGCCGGGTGCCGAAGCGCTCGGCATCGGCTTCGCCGCCGCGTATCTCAAGGCGGCGACGCCGGAGGCCTTGCTCGGCGCCAATGGCGCCGAGGCCTTCGACGCGATCGGGACGATGGCCGACCGGATGGCGCAACGCGCCTCGGCCGGCCCCCCACCCGGCGCCGTGCCGGGCGCGCCGGTCAGCCGCGCCGATGCGGCGCTGCCGGCGCACCTCGAGGTCGCGGCGCGCTACGGCGTCGTCTTCAAGAGCTACGAGCGCGACGGCGCGATGCGAATCTGCTACGACGGCGAGGCCTTCCGTCGCGTCCTCGCCATGCCCGCAGCCGACGCCACCGAGCGGGCCCGCGCCGCGCTCGGCCTGACGCGCACCGAGTGCATGGACCCGAAAGCGCCGCTCTCGGAGCGACCGCAGCTCGATGCCTGGCGCGCTGACGTGCTCGATCGCGTCGACGAAGCGCAGCTGACGGGCACGATGAAGGACCGCATCGCCATGCGCCGGGCCGGCGTCTGGAGCGGCATTGCCTACCAACATGCACGGCGCGGCGAGACGGCGCCGGCCGAAACCGCAGCGAAGCGTGCGCTGGCCGAGCTGGCGAGCGTCGAGCGCGGCGATCTCGCCGATGAAGACCAGGCGCCGTACAACGATGCCGCCATCCGCGTCAGCGCGTCGCGCTGGGCGGCGGCGCCGCTGGTGGCGAAGACGGCCCGCAGCATCGGCATCGTCACCGCGCCGGGCGAACCCGGCGAGACCTGCGTGATGCTCGTCGATGCCAGACACGACGCGAGCTCGCCGCTGATCAGGCGCTGCACCTACGGCATCGTCTGGGCCGCGTCGACGTCGCTAAACCGCGAAGGCAACGCGCTCACGCTCGCCGTCCAGCCGATGGACGCGTGGCGGGAGCTCTGGGTCTACACGCGCAAGTCGTCGGGCACCTGGATGCTGCAGGTGCTGCCGCCTTCGACCGCGGCGCCCGAGCTCGGCTATATCGAGTTCGCCGGCTGGGTGCCGGGTGGCAAGCAATTGCTGGTGGCGCGCGAAGCGCGCGGCGACGGCAAGCTCAAGCGCAGCTTCGAGGTCGTGCGCCTCGACACGCTGAGCACCGACCGGCAGGCCGGCGACCCGGCCGTGCTCGGCCCGTTCCAGCGTTGGCAGGACGCCGCGTGGAAGCGCGAGACCGTGAGCGTTCGCTAGCAGCTAGAGTGCGAGCAACGCGCCCGCCATCGAATTTCGTCCGAATCGCCGAGGGCGTTCCAAGCGCCAGTTTTTGTCAGATCCGAACGGGTACGGCCCTTGCCTTCGGTCTCCGTGCTTTGACTCTCGACGGCAGCATGGGCATGACAGGAGATCGTTGGGGAACATTCATTCGCCGGGTCGCCTTGTCGGCGATGACCACGGCGTTCGTCCACGTCGCGCACGCCGAATCGAACCCGCCGTCGTCGAGAGCAGCGCCCTGCGACAACTCGTTGTCGGATCGACTCGCGCCAGGCTGCAAAAGTGAGGCCGAGGCCCGCAATCCAGAGGGAACGTCGGGCGCCGAAGCCGACGGGCCGGCGGCCCGGGAGCACAACGATCTCGATGATCGCCCGATACAAATCGAGACAATGAACCAACAGATTCGCATGGAAAGGCGAAGAAACGACACCCTGCTGCATCTGTATCCCGACGAGGCCGCGCACGCCGCGGCCCGCCTTCGTGCCCTCGCGGAAACCGACAAGCCCATTCGCGCCGCCGAAATCCGGATCGAGGACTTGACGCATGAACACAGGCGCCTCGGTGAAGCCGCCGGGCTCTATGCGGGCAAGCGCTTGCCTTCGGAACTCAGGAACCAGCTGCAAAACGTCGACGTCGCCCTGAAGCAGGCGATGGCCACGCTCAGGAACTGCCACGACGAGCGCGCGCTTGTCGGCAAAGGCTACGACGAGGAGCTCGTCGTCTTGCGCAAGCTCTGGGCGGCGCCGACAAGAGACCTGAGCGTCGTCGAGCGCGGCCAGAACGCTGCGTGGAAGCGCGAGACCGTGAGCGTTCGCTGATCCGGCGCTGCCG
>JBDTIO010000044.1:0-3859 GCA_039936375.1 Caldimonas sp.
TCGCTCGGCCTCCTCGAGGCGCTCGAGCGCGTCGCCGTCGTGACGCGCGAGGCGGCTTTCTTCAACCGCTTCGGCCAGCTCGTCCATACCGAGCCGGCGGGACGCTGGGCCGGCCACGAGGCGCCGCAGCTTTCCATCCATCGCGGCGACCTGCAAGCGGTGTTGCTTGCCGCCGTGCAGGAGCGCATCGGCGCCGACAGGGTCGAGCTCGGGCAGGTCTGCGTCGGCGCCGAACCGATCGGCGACGAAGCGGTCCGGCTCCGCTTCCGCAACCCGTCGGGCGGCGCCCTGGACGACGTCGAAGGTGGCGTCGTCGTCGCTTGCGACGGCATTCATTCGAGCCTGCGCCGGCAGCTCTATCCCGACGAAGGGCCGCCGCGCTACTCGGGCGTCAACATGTGGCGCGGCGTCACCGCGCACAAGCCGTTCCTGACCGGCGCGAGCATGGTCCGGGCCGGCTGGCTGTCGGTCGGCAAGATGGTCATCTACCCGATCCGCGAAGACATCGACGGCCACGGCACCCAGCTCGTGAACTGGGTGGCCGAGCTCGAATGCGCCGTGCCGGTGCGGCGCGACTGGAATGCGAAGGGCCATCGCCACGACTTCTTCGCCGCGTTCGAGCACTGGCACTTCGACTGGCTCGATGCTGCGGCGCTGATTCAGCAGACCGAGACCGTGCTCGCCTATCCGATGGTCGATCAGGATCCGCTGCCGCGCTGGAGCTTCGGCCGCATCACGCTGCTCGGCGACGCCGCGCACCCGATGTATCCGCGCGGCTCCAACGGCGCCGGCCAGGCGATTCTCGACGCGCGTTGTCTCGCTGCGCAGCTGGCCTTGCGCGGCGTCGGCCCCGAGGCGCTGACCGCCTACGACCAGGAGCGCAATGCGGCAACGGCCAAGGTGGTGCTCGCCAACCGCAGCCAACCGCCCGATACGATTCTGCGCGAGGTACACGAGCGTTCGGGCGACAAGCCGTTCGCGAGCATCGAGGACCTCATCTCGAAGGAAGAGCTGGCGACGATCACCGACAACTACAAGCAGGTGGCCGGCCTGCGCACGCAGACCCCGGCGGCGCGCGACTCAGCGTAGACCGGCGTGGCGAGGGTGATTCGAATCGTCGCAAAATGCCGGCGGTGAAAACATTCCGGGAGGCCTTTTGAATCCAGCTAATGGGCGGCGCCGCCGCATGATCGTCGGCGCGAGCGCTGCGGGAGTCGCAGCGACTCTCGCTTCGCTCGACGTTTTCGCGCAGGCGGTCTGGCCGAGCAAACCGGTGCACATCGTCGTGCCCTACACGCCAGGCACGGGAATGGACATCCTGGCTCGCACGCTCGGCCCGCACCTCAGCACGGCCTGGGGCCAGCCGATCATCGTCGACAACCGGCCCGGCGCCTCGGGCAACCTCGGCGCCGGCCAGGTGGCCAAGGCGGCGCCCGACGGGTACACGCTGTTGATGGGCGTCAACACGCTCATCATTAATCCGTCGCTTTACACGAACATGAGCTACGACCCGCTGAAGGACCTGGCGCCGATCGGCCTGTGCGCGACCGGTTCCTTTCTGCTCGTCGCGAGCGCCGCCGCGAACATCCGGTCGGTCGACCAGCTGGTGAAGATGGCGCGGGCCCGGCCGGGCGCGCTCGACTACGCCTCGCCCGGCATCGCCACGCCGCATCACATGGCGATGGAGCTCTTCAAGCTGCGGGCCGGGATCTCGATCACGCACATTCCGTTCTCGGGCACCGCCGGCGCCGTCACTGCCGTGCTTGCCGGCGACGTGCCGTTGATGTTCCTGCCCGTGCACGTGGCCCTGGCGCAGGTGAAAAGCGGCCGGCTCGTCGTTCTGGCCGCCGCCGGGGCGCACCGGTCCGCGCTTGCGCCCGACGTGCCAACGCTCGACGAGCTGGGCTACAAGGGCGTCAACGCCGATCTCTGGTACGGCATGCTGGCGCCGGCCGGCATCTCGCGCGACCTCGTCGACCAAATCAACGCCGACATGACACACGTGCTCGAAATGGCCGAGGTGAAGAGCGCGTTGAGCGTGCAAGGCATGGAGGTGGCGACCAGCTCGCCCCAAGAAATGGCGGCGCTGATGCAGCGCGACGCGGCGCGCTGGGCGGCGGTAGTGAAACAGGCGGGTATCAAGGCAGAGTGAGCATGCGAAGCGACATCCTCGCGACGGGGACGCTGTTCGACAGCGCGCTGCGCCGTTGCCGCACCCAGGTGGCACCGCTCGCGCACGGCGACTGACGAGGGCGACCCGAACGCGCCTTAGGCAGCGAGGCCGGCCTGCTGCTCGAGAGCATCGAGAAAGGCGCGCACCCGGGCCGGCATCAGCCGCTTGGCCGGCAGCAAGGCATAGACACGCAGCGGCGCGCAGGTGTAGCCCGGCAGCAGCCGGCGCAGCAGCCCCGCCCGCACCGCTTGCTCGCAGAAGGTGGCCGTGATGCGGGCCACGCCCAGGCCGGCGATGGCCGCCTGCAGGCGAACGTCGGCATTGCCGCTGTTCAGGCGCGGGCCCGGCGTGCCGATGCTTTCGCTGCCGCCGTCGGCGCTGGCGAAGGTCCAGCGCGTGTCGTCGACGCCGCAAAGCAGAGGCAACTCGGCGAGCGACGCCGGTGTCTTCGGCTCGCCCAGACGCTTGAACAGCGACGGCGCGGCGTAGACGCCGCGCTCGAGCGAGAACATGCGACGCTGCACCAGGCTCGACCCGGGCAGCACGCTCTCGAGCATGGCAAAGGTGATGTCGTAGTGCCGCTCGAGCGGATTGACCGCCTCGTGCTCGACGTCGATTCGCACCTTCAGCCGGGGATGGCGCGCCATCAGCTCGCAGGCCACTGCACCGAGATGATGGGCGCCGAATTCGTAAGGCGCGGCGATGCGCAGCGTGCCGGCCACCGTCTGGCCTTGCGCCAGCGCGTTGGCGCGCGCTTCACGCAAGCCGGCGAAGAGCGGACCGATGCCGTGATAGAGCGCTTCACCGGCGTCGGTCAGGCGCACCTGCCGGGTCGTGCGCTCGAGCAGCCTGGCGCCGAGATTTCCCTCGAGCCGCGCCACCGCGGCACTCACGGTCGACTTCGGCCGATCCATCGCGCGGGCGGCGGCGGAGAAGCCGGCCTGCTCGATCACATGGCAGAAGACGTCGTAGTCGTCCCAGTTCACAAGGCAACCCTCCGCACCAGGCGCTCCGAATTCGCCGAGGAGCGGCCCGGTCGTCTCACGCGGCTGATTGTCCAGTGTTCTGAACAGTCTGTTCGCGGCCGGACGATTGTCCGTGTCGGCCCGGGTTGCTAAGCTTGGGTCGCTCCCGGGAGAAACACATGGCTGCGGACGACGAAGGCATTTTTCTGAAGAACTGCTGGTACGTGGCGGCGTGGGACCACGAGTTGATCGACGGCGCCAAGCTGGCTCGAACGATCCTCGAAAAGCCGATCGTCATCTACCAGGGCGAAAGTGGCCAGGTCGTGGCACTCGAGGATCGTTGCTGCCACCGCGGCGCGCCGCTGTCGATGGGCCGGATCGAGGGCGACTGCATTCGCTGCATGTACCACGGCATGAAGTTCGCGCCCTCGGGCAAGTGCATCCAGATTCCGGGCCAGGACATGATTCCGCCCAAGCTCGGCGTGCGCAGCTTTCCGGTCGTTGAGCGCGACCACCTGGTCTGGATCTGGATGGGCGACCCGGCCAAGGCCGACCCGGCCCTGATCATCGACTACGAGCCGCTGCACGACCCGGCCTGGAAGGGCATGCCGGCGTACATGCACTACGACGCCAACTGGCTGCTCATCGTCGACAACCTGAGCGACTTCGCCCATCTGGCCTTCGTGCACACCAAGACGCTCGGCGGCTCGGAGGAATACGC
>JBDTIO010000045.1:0-7505 GCA_039936375.1 Caldimonas sp.
ATCGTGGCATCGTGGCATCGTGGCATCGTGGCATCGTGGCATCGTGGCATCGTGGCATCGTGGCATCGTGGCATCGTGGCATCGTGGCATCGTGGCATCGTGGCTACTGGCTATCTGTTCGTCCTGGGCTCAGGAGCATTTGGTCAGAGGCCCGCGCTATATTCTTCTCGGCGTGCGGCCTGCGACAGAGAATCGCATGCCACCGTCCGCCCTGACGGAGAAATCTTTTCAGGTTTCCGAATGCCGCCTACCGCGCCCAGCGGCTCCGACGCCGTGGAACAAACGTTGCTCTTTACCGACGTCGTGGACAGCACGCAGACTGTCGAGCGTCTCGGCGATGCGTTAGCACGCCAGCTCTGGACCGAGCATGACCAGCGCGCGCGTGCATTGCTCATCCGGCACCGCGGACGCGAAGTTGAGCGGACCGACGGCTTCTTCCTGCTGTTCGATGCTACTTCTAATGCGGCGCGGTTCGCGCTCGAGTACCACGCCGCGCTCGCTGCGTTCGAGCTGCAGGCACGTGTCGGAATACACGTCGGCCCGGTAACGCTGCGCGACAACCCCACTGAAGCGATGGCACTCGGTGCCAAGCCGGTCGAGGTGGAAGGCCTGGCCAAGCCCTTCGCCGCGCGTGTGATGGCGCTGGCGCGCAGCGGGCAGACGTTGCTAAGTGCGAGCGCGTGCCGCGCTCTCGTGGCGTCAACGGTGGCCGGCGCCGAGATACAGAGTCACGGCCACTATCGGCTCAAAGGCATCGAGGATCCCGTCGAGATCTTCGAACTCGGGCTGCGCGATCGTGGAGGCTTTGCACCGCCCCCCGACACCGAGAAGTCCTATCGTGTCGTGCGCAGCGGTGAGCTTTGGCGACCCGTGCGAGAGGTAAGCCACAACCTGCCTGCCGAACGCGACGCTTTTGTCGGCCGTGCCACCGAACTGCACGCGCTCGCGCGGCGCGTCGATGAAGGTGCCCGGCTCCTCACCGTGCTCGGCCCTGGTGGCACCGGCAAGACCCGCTTCGTCGTGCGCTACGGCCGCGTTTGGCTGGGCGACTGGCCTGGAGGCGTCCATTTTTGCGACTTGAGCGAAGCGAAGAGTATGGACGGCGTGCTCAGCGCGGTGGCTATTGGGCTCGGCGTGCCGCTCGGTAAAGGCGATGCCGTCGTGCAGATCGGCCACGCGATTGCAGGGCGCGGGCGTTGCCTGATCGTCTTCGACAACTTCGAGCAAGTCGTCGAACACGCGGCCAGCACGATCGGCCGCTGGCTGGACCGTGCAGTGGATTCGGTCTTCATCGTGACCAGCCGCGAGCGAATGCACTTGCCCGGCGAGGAGGTGTTTGGCGTCGAGCCCCTTCCATTGGACACAGAAGCAATCGAACTCTTCGTAGTCCGCGCGCGCGCGCAGCGCCCTAGCTTCGCCCTCACCCACTCGAATCGTGCGGCCGTGGCAGAGGTTGTGCGGCTGCTCGACGGCTTGCCGTTGGCAATCGAGCTTGCCGCGGCACGAGTGGTCGCCTTGTCGCCGGGGCAGTTGGTCGAGCGCATGCGAGACCGCTTCGGTCTCCTCGCCGGCATGCGCGGCGCAACTGCACGTCAGGCGACGTTGCGCGCCGCAATCGATTGGTCCTGGGACCTACTGACACCTTGGGAACAGGGGGCGCTGGCGCAGTGCTCCGTGTTTGAGGGGGGGTTCACGCTGCTCGCAAGCGAGGCCGTGCTCGACCTGACGTCCTGGCCCGGGGCACCATCGACCGTAGATGCAATCCAGGCGCTGGTGGACAAGAGCCTGCTGCGTGCCCGGGTCGGCAGCGAAAGGCACCGCTTCGATATCGAGGAACCGCGCTTCGGCATGTACGTCAGCATTCACGAGTACGCGCGCGAACGCTTGAACGAACAGCGTGAGACACAAACGCGACACGGTCGTTTCTTCGCCGGCTACGGAACCGACGGGGCGATCGAACTGCTTTGGCACCACGGGGGTATCCGGCGCCGCCGTGCACTGGAGCTCGAACTCGACAACCTCGTAGCTGCCTGTCGCCGGGCGATCGTGCGGCGCGATGCCGAGGTCGCGGTTGCGGCCTATCGCGCAGCCTGGGAAGTATTGGATCTTCGCGGGCCGTTTGCATTGGGCATCGACCTCGGATCGGACGTGCACGCGCTGGTCGAAGTGGCGGATCCGTCCCTGCTGGCCGCGGCGCAGGTTGCTCGCGCGATGGCATCGCGTCGCGCCGGGCGCATGGAGGAGGCGGGGATCTGGCTGGAAAATGCGCTCGTCCTTTCGCAGCAACTGGGTGACCGAACGCTGGAAGGGATGGTTCGGCTCAACCTAGGGGCATTGCATTCCGAACAGGGTCGCGGTCTAGACGAAACACAGGCGCAGCTCGAGGCCGCGCTGTCCGTGTTGCGACAGGTAGGTAACCGACGCGCCGAGGGCACGACGTTGGCTACTCTGAGTAACCTGTACTTCCAGCACGGCAGGATGCAGGAGTCGCAGGCGCACGACGAAGCCGCGCTGGCCATTCACAGAGAGGTAGGCGATCGACGCTTCGAGGGCAGCGTGTTGGGCAACCTGGGGATGCAGTATTTTGAGCAGGGGCATCCGGACGAAGCACGCGCCCACGTGATGGCGGCCCTCGAAATAGCGCGCGAGGTCGGCGACCGACGGTCCGAGGGTATTGGCCACGGTTCGCTGGCCCTGCTGCTGGCCAGCCAGGAACGAATTGACGAGGCGATGTCTCACTACACCCAGGCGCTGTCGATTGCTCGTGAAGTGGGTCATCGCCGGCACGAGGGGTACGTGCTCGGCAATCTGGGACAGTTGCTGGGTGTGCAGCGTCGCGACGACGAGGAGGCAATTCGGCTACTGCAGGGCGCTCTGTCGATCCACCGCGAAGTGACCGATCAACGCTCCGAGGGCATCGTTCTCGGCTATTTGGGAGACTTGCGCGCGCAGCAGGGTCAGATCGGCGAAGCTCGCGAGGCAATGGCCAGCGCCGAGGCTCTCCTGCGCGAAGTGGGTGACGCTTTGGAGCTAGCGAAGATACGCTGCATGCGCGGCCGTGTCGAATTCGACGCCGGAGATCACGACTTGGCGGCCGCGGCTCTTGCCGACGCCGAGCGCTTGGCCCGCGAGACTGGTGCTGACTCCGCGTCGGCGCTCTACCGAGAAATTGCGAGCCTGCGCGAGATGCAGACGCGACCAATCGGGCGGGTCGTGAACTAGGGACAGATCCGAGGCCCGGCGTGGGCGGCAACGCGGCAATACCGCCGAAGAAGTCCACAAGGCTGCTATGGCGAGCGTCGATCGGAGCCGATGTCTCCGCACTGCTGACCGCGAGCGTGGACTTTGCGTCTGGCGATGCACGTCTCCTCCGCGGCGGGCAGTTCGCTGCCACGGAGGACGGCAATGGGTGGTCGGATGGGTGAGTTCACCGGCCAGAGCAGCAGACGTTCGTTCGGCAGCTGGCGTGGGATGAGGCCAGTCGCGACGGCGTATGTCAGCAGCTCATCCGCGGCGCAAAATATCTTCGACGACTTGTCGATTTCGCCACCGCGCCGCGTCATGGCAGCGACCCCGGCCGTCGGGGCACCCCCAAGGACACCAAGGAAGCACCATGCACTACATCATCCTCATCTACGGTGACGAAAAGAGCTTCGCGCAAATGGCCCACGACCCGAAGGCGCAAGAGCAGATGTACGCCGCCTACGGTAAGTACGGCACCGACATGCAGGCAGCCGGCGTGCTGCGCGGTGGCGCCGAGCTCAAGCCCACCCTCGCGGCAACGACGGTGCGCGTGCGCAACGGCAAGACCGTGAGCACCGACGGCCCGTTCGCCGAAACCAAGGAGCAGCTCGGCGGCTACTACCTGATCGACGTGCCCGACCTCGACGCCGCCGTGCACTGGGCGGCGCGCTGCCCGTCGGCCGCGTTCGGCTCGATCGAGGTTCGCCCGCTCGGCCACATGGTGAGCGCGACATAGGAAAGGCGCGCCATGACCTTCGTTTTTCCCCTGGTGTCGGCCACCGTCGCCGCCCTGCTCGGCCTGCTCGCCGTGTTCCTCGCGGTGCGCGTCATCACCGGTCGCGTCCGCCACGGCGTCAACGCCGGCGACGGCGGCCACGCCGCGCTGGCGCAGGCGATCCGCGCCCACTCGAATCTGGCCGAGCACGTGCCGCTGGCGCTGCTGCTGCTCGCCTTCGCGGAATCAGCCGGCTATGCGCGCTCGATCATCCTCGTGCTGGGCGCGCTGCTGCTCGTGGCGCGGCTGGCCAGCGCCTGGGGCCTCAGCCACTCGCTCGCTGCGTCAGCGCCGCGCCAGGTCGGCGCCGGCATGACGCTGCTGGTGACGGTGATCGCCTCGCTGCTCATCCTCTATCGCGCCGCGCTGATGATGGTGCTCTGAGGCGAGCACCGGCCCGGGCCGATCGGCAAGCGGTGCGCTTTCGATGCTGACGCCGATCATCGACGGCATCTGCCGCGCCGAAGGGGCACGTCTGCTGGCCGGCCTGATCCGCCGCTTCGGCGACTTCGAGCTCGCCGAAGACGCGATGCAGGACGCGTTCACCAAGGCGCTCGAGGTCTGGCCGGCCGAGGGCCTGCCCACCGCGCCCGCCGCGTGGCTCACCACCGTGGCACGCCGGCGCGCCCTCGATCTGCTGCGCCGGCGCGCAACCGGCCACGTCTACACCGACGAGCCGCCCGACATGGCCGCGCCCGACGCAAGCGATTCGGCCGAGGTTGACTCGGCGACGCACTCCGGCGTCGACGACGACCGCCTGCGCCTCGTGTTCACGTGTTGCCATCCGGCGATCGCTTCACCGGCACAGGTGTCGCTCGCATTGCGCACGCTGTGCGGCCTGACGACACGCGAGATCGCGCGCGCCTTCCTCGAGCCCGAAGCGACCACGGCGCAGCGCCTGGTGCGCGCCAAGCGCAAGATCCTGGACGCGCGCATCCCCTACGAAGTGCCGTCGCGCGAGCGCCTGCCCGAGCGGCTGGCCGCCGTGCTCGGCGTCGTCTACCTCGTCTTCAATGAAGGCTACGCGACGACCGAAGACGACGGCCTCGTCCGCCCCGATCTGTGCGTCGAGGCGATCCGGCTGGCACGCCTGCTCGTCGAGCTGATGCCCGAAGAGCCCGAAGCGCGCGGCCTGCTCGCCCTCATGCTGCTGCACGATGCGCGCCGGGCAACGCGGCTGGGCAACGACGGTGCGCTCGTGCCGCTCGAGGAGCAGGACCGAACGCGCTGGAACCGCGAGGCGATCGGCGAAGGGCTCGCCGTTCTCGATGCCGCGCTGGCGCAGCGGCGGCGCGGCCCGTACCAGCTGCAGGCGGCGATCGCCGCACTGCACGCGGAAGCGCTGCGTGCCAAAGACACAGACTGGAAGCAGATCGACGCGCTCTACACGGGGCTGTTGCACGAGCAGCCAGGAGCCGTTGTCGCGCTCAACGCTGCCGCGGCGCGAGCGATGGCCGAAGGGCCGCAGCGCGGCCTCGACTGGATCGATGCCATCGCAGCGAGCGGCGAGCTCGCCGACTACCATCTGCTGCCGGCGGCGCGCGCCGACCTGCTGCGCCGGCTCGGCCGGCGCGACGAAGCTGCCCTCGCCTACGACGAAGCGATCGCGCTGACGCGCAATCGTGCCGAGCGGCTCTATCTCGAACGACGCAGAAGCGAGTGCTGCGGCAAAGCCTGACTACGCGGCGATGCGCTTGAAGAACCCGGCCGAGCGCTCGATGACGACGTCGCGCTGCTGATCGACCGAGATCATGTGATAGCTGTCGTCGAGCAGGATCTTCTCGACCGGCGCCTTCACTCTCTTCTCGACGATGGCGACGTTGTCGAGGCTGGCGATGTCGTCGTTCGTCGAGTGGATGACGAGACACGGCGCGCGCACCCGGTCGAGGCGTCGCCGCACGTGCCCCGACAGGCGGATGAACTCGGCGAGCGACGGCCACGGGTTGCCGGGCAGGCCGCCGCCGGCGCTGTCGCCCGAGAGCATGCGGCCGACGATCCATTCGCGGATGCGCTCGTTCTTGATGCCGTAGGGAAACGACTCCATGAACGCGCGCTTCTTGCCCAGGCCGAGCGCGCAGAACGCGGGCAGCAGGAAGGAGAGCCGCGCCACCGCGGGGATGGCCCAGCCGTCGTAGCGGAAGGTCGTGCCGTAGAGGCCCACGCCGTCGACCTCGTCGGGTCGCTCGATCGCCAGTTTCAGCGCCAGCAGCGCACCCATCGACAGGCCGGCGACGAACAGATGGTCGACCTCGCGGCGCAGCCTCGTCGCCGCCGCGTCGACGCTTCGGTACCAGTCGCGCCAGCCCGTGGCGAGCAGGTCGGAGGCGTCGCCGCAATGTCCGGCGAGCTGCACGGCGTTGACGGTGAAGCCCTGCTCGTGCAAGCCGTTGGCAACGAAGCGCATCTCGGTCGGCGTGCCCGTGAGGCCGTGGATGAGCAGCACGCCGGAGCGGCCGGCGCGCAAGGTGAAGTCCATCGAGCGGGTCATCGGCGCAATGATCTCAGGACCGCTTGGCCTTGTGCAAGAGCTGGTCGAGCAGGGCCAGTCCCAGATCGATCTCCTCGCCCGTGATGTGCAGCGACGGCGCGAAGGTGATGACGTTCTTGTAGTAGCCGCCGATGTCGAGCACCAGGCCCATCTTGCCGCCGGCGTGCTCGAGCTCGCCGGCAAGACCGATGTCGACCATCCGGTCGACCAGCCGCTTGCTCGGCGTGAAGCCGTCGGCCTCGCAGATCTCGGCGCGCAGGGCCAGGCCGAGGCCATCGACGTCGCCGATCTCGGGGTGGCGCTTCTGCAGATCCTGCAGGCCGGCGAGGAAATGCGCGCCCTTCTTCATCACCATCGCTTCATAGTCGGTCTCGGCCAGCATCTTCATCGTCTCGAGGCCGACCGCCGTGCCGAGCGGGTTGGAGGCGAAGGTGGAATGGGTCGAGCCGGGCGGAAAGACCGATGGCGAGATCAGGTCCTCGCGTGCCCACAGGCCCGCCAGCGGATTGAGGCCGTTGGTGAGCGCCTTGCCGAAGACGAGCACATCGGGCGTCACGCCGAAGTGCTCGATGCCCCAGAGCTTGCCGGTGCGACAAAAGCCCATCTGGATCTCGTCGACCACCAGCAGCACGCCGAATTCGTCGAGCACCTTCTTCAAGCCGATGAAGAAGTTCTTCGGTGGAATGACGTAGCCGCCGGTGCCCTGCACTGCCTCGACATAAAACGCCGCGTACTCGCATTGCCGCGTCTTCGGATCCCAGACGCCGTTGTATTCGGTCTCGAACAGGCGCGCGAACTGGGCGACGCAGTGCTCGCCGTATTCCTCCTTGTCCATGCCCTTCGGGCCGCGGAAGTGGTACGGGAACGGCAGGAACTGGGCGCGTTCGCCGAAGTGGCCGAAGCGGCGCCGGTAGCGATAGCTCGAGGTGATGGCCGAGGCGCCGAGGGTGCGCCCGTGGTAGCCGCCCTCGAAGGCGAACATCAGGCTCTTGCCGCCGC
>JBDTIO010000046.1:0-5137 GCA_039936375.1 Caldimonas sp.
TTGGCTGCATCGGTCTGGGCCTGCGCTTCTTCGCGTGCTGAAACGCCGTTGTGCTGGACCAGGTCCTTGTCCGTGTCGGCAAGTTGGCGGGCATTTTTTGCCGTGACGATGGCCTTGACGTAAGTGCTGACGGCCGCCGCGAAATCCGGCGAATTCACTTCCGCCAGTGGCTCGCCTTTCTTCACGTGCTGGCCCGTAGAAACAAACAGACGTGATACCGGTCCGGAGAACGGTGCCAGCACGCTGGTGGCCTGGTCGTTGTCGAACGCCACCGCGCCGGTGGCGTCAACCGTCTTGCGGAACTGGGACTGCGCGACGGTGTAGATGTCGATCCTCCTGCGCTGGTCAGCCGTCAAGGTGACATTGCCGGGAGTCGTCGCCGCTGTCTGCGCGTCGTTGTCCGCTTTGCCGGAGCACCCCGTGGTCAGCACAAGCGTTGTCATTGCTATGCCGGCAACGACGGCTGTGCACAACCATCCGCCCCGGCGCTCGGCACATGGCATTACGTCAAAGGATTTATTTTTCATCTTTGCTTGGGCTTGAATCTGCTTGCAGCAGCTCGGCGCGATGCCACCAGCCGCCACCGAGCGCCTGAAGCAGGGCCGCCGTGTCGGCATAACGATTGGCCTGGGCCTGCACCAGGTTGATCCGCGCCTGCAGGTCGGCCTGCTCCGCACTCGACAGCGAGAGAAAGCTGGCGTAGCCAGCCTTCCATTGCCGTTGCGACAGGTCCAGCGTGACCTTGGCGGCAGCGGCGGCAGCGGCAGCAGACTTCAGGCCCTCGGCATCCTGATCGAGTGCCACCAGGGTATCGGCGACATTCTGGAAAGCGGTCAGCACCGTGCTGCGGTATTGCTCGGCTGCTACGACATAGGCGGCCTTCGCAGCACGCTCCTGATGAAGCAGCGTGCCGCCCTGGAAAATGGGAGCGGTGATGGCTGCACCCAGATCCCAGAAACCGGTGCCGGCCTTGAACACCTGGCCGATCGCCAGTGCCGTGCTGCCGGCATCTGCCGTCAACTGGATATTCGGCAACCGGTTCGCCGTGGCAATCCCGATCTGCGCACTGGCAACATGCAGGTTGGCCTCGGCCTGCAGTACATCCGGTCGTTGCGCCACCAGTGCCGAGGGAAGGCTTACCGGCAGATCCTGTGGCAACTGCAGACTCGAAAGCATGAACTTCTCGGCCGGCGCCTGGCTTGGGAACCGGCCGATCAGCACGGCCAGAAGATCGTGCTGCTGAGCCAGTTGCTTGCGCAGCGGCGGCAGCGTGGCGGTGACTTGCGCAAGCTGCGATTCCTGCGCAGCGACATCCAGCCGGCTGGCATAGCCCTTGGCAAACTGGTAATGCAGGATCTTCAGCATCTCGCTGTTGATGTCGATCATCTGACGGGTCGCATCGATCTGCGACTGCAATGAGCCTTCCTGCACCGCGGCGACGACGACATTGGTGCTCAACGTGACGTGCGTCGCGATCATTTGGAAACGAACCGCCTGCGCCTGCGCCTTCACCGACTCCACGGTACGGCGACTCAGGCCGAAAGGATCGGGCGCATACGAAATGCTGAGCTGCGGCGTGAACACGCTGTACAGCAAGGCGTTCGAACTGGGCGTGGGTGAGATAGTCCCTGGCGTTTTCTGGCGGTTGGCCGCGAAGCTTGCCGAGACACTGGGGTAGTAGGTGCCCCTTTGCGCCAGCACGTTTTCCCTGGCCTCGGACAACGCTGCCTGCGCTGCCTTCAGATCCGAATTGTTGGCAAGCGACTGTTCGATCAGCGCATTAAGCGGCCTCGAATGGAACAGCGTCCACCAGTCGCCGGGAATGTCACTGCCTTCGACAAAACGCTGGGCTTCACCTCCAGCAACATCTGGGGCCGCCGCAGTGGTCGAGAGTGGCCGGGTGGTATAGCTGCCAACATCCGGAGCAGGTGGCTTTCTGAAGTCGGGGCCGACCGTACAGCCGGTCGTCAGCAAGCAGTTCACGATCGTCAGGAAAATCGAAGAACGCGACAGGGAGGTGCTGGCAAAGGACGAAATCTCCTTTGTCACCCGGTCGGCTGCCCTGCAGGTCCGGGCAAACACGTCAAACCACGACTTTTCATGCGAGCGCGCCTTGGAGGCGAGCACGAGTGTCGTGACGAGTCTGGGCATATGCTCTCGCTTCGGCAATACGTCGAATCGCGTCCGCCCGCAGGACTGCGGGTCAGAACGCGGCGGCAACGATCAGAGCGAAGCGAGAGGCGGAGCGCGGCTCAGGTAGGCGAGGATCTCGAACGCCGGCGCCGCGTTGGCGCTTTCGGTGTGCGGGACCTCGTGGCCGAACGTCGGCGATTCGAACGATGCCGGTTCGCCCGAAGGCGCTGCGCCGGCGATCGCCGCTCCCATGAGGCAGATATCGCAATGGCTCGAATGCAGCCCCTGCTTGGCGCCGCTTTCGCTGCTCGGCGTCTCGCGCAGATGCGTGAAGGCGTGACATGCCGCCGCCGCCTGCGCAACGGGCAGCAGCAGCGCGAACCAGAGCAGCCACGCGTAGCGGCGCGGCGAGCCGAAGAGAAGGCGATGCGGTGCCATGGCGGTCGAGCATCTTAGCCCTCGCCCGGCAGCGTCGCGTTTCCGGACGTGAACGGCGGACACGTATGTGACACTGCGCTCCTCGACAACGCAGGTGCGTGCGATAGGTTCTAAGCCATGGATCTGCAACTGCAAGGCAAGCGCGCTCTCGTCACCGGCGGCAGCCGCGGCATCGGCAAGGCGGTGGCGCGCGTGCTCGCCGAAGAGGGCGCCGACGTGGCGATCCTGGCGCGCGACCGGAGCCGGCTCGACGCCACCGCCGGCGAGCTTGCCGCAGCCTCGGGGCGCCGGATCGTCGCGGTCGTGGCCGACACCACCAACGACGCGCAGGTCGCGCGCGCCTTCGCCGAAGCGGTGCAGGCGCTCGGCGGCGGCATCGACATCCTGATCAACGCCGCGGCCGAGCCCGGCGGCTATGCCGCACCGCCGCTGCTCTGCGAGATCACCGGCGAGTTCTTCCAGCAGGAGCTCGACACCAAGGTCATGGGCTACATCCGCTGCGCACGCGAGGCGGCACCACACATGCGGGCGCAAGGCTGGGGGCGCATCGTCAACATCAGCGGGCTGGCCGCGCGGCAGACGGGCAACACCGTCGGCAGCATGCGCAACGTCGCGGTGGCCGCGATGAGCAAGAACCTCGCCGACGAGCTCGGTCCGGCCGGCATCAACGTCACGGTTGTGCATCCCGGGCTGACGCGCACCGAGCGCACCGCGCCGCTGGTCGAGACCCGGGCGAAGGCCGAGGGCGTCGCGGTGCAAGCGCTCGAGGAACGGATGGCGGCCAGCAACTCGATAAAGCACTTGGTCGACGCATTCGAAGTCGCCGACGTCGTTGCCTTTCTCGCCTCGCCGAGATCGATCGCCGTCAACGGCGAGACGATCGCTGTCGGTGGCGGCGCGCCGCGCGCGATCTACTACTAGAGCTGGCAGCTACGCCGGATAGCCGGTGATGGCGCGGATGCGGCGATAGAGTGGCACGAGGCGTCCGTACATCGGCCGGTAGACCTCGCGATACAGCTGGTCGTAAGTGCGGACCGAGGCCGGCACCGGCTCGAAGCGGCGGCCCGGGCGTGCCATCGCAGCGACCGCGGCCGGCACGTCGGCATGCCAGCCGAGCCCCGTCGCGGCAAGCATCGCCGCGCCGAGCGAAGATGCGTCGGCCAGCTGCGGCCGCTCCGCCGCCAGAGCGAACACATCGGCCGCGATCTGCATCGCGCCATCGCTTTGCGCGCCGCCGCCGGAAATGACGAGCCGCCTGATCGGCCGCCGGGTGCGGGCCTCGATCAACTCGCCCCCGGCGCGCAGGCCGTAGGCGAGCCCTTCGATCATGGCCCGGTACAGATGGGCGCGTGTGTGCACGTCGCCGAAGCCGATGATCGCGCCCTTGCCCTCGGGTCCGGGATCACGCAGACCGGGCGACCAGTACGGCTGCAGCATCAGGCCCATCGAGCCGGGCGGCACCGAGGCGATGAGCTCGTCGAACAGCGACTCGGCGCTGACGCCGCGCTCGGCCGCACGCGCACGCTCCTCGTGCGCGAACTCGGTCTTGAACCAGCTCACCAGCCAGAAGCCGCGCTGAATCTGGATCTCGGTATTGAAGGCACCGGGCCAGGCTGCCGGATAGGCCGGCAGCAGGCGCTGCACTTCCATGTACTTCGCCTGCGTCGTGTTGATCGTCGCGGCGGTGCCGAACGACAAGTGCGCAGCGTCGGGTTCGAGCACGCCGCAGCCGAGCACCTCGCAGGCCTTGTCGGCAGCCGCGGCAATGACGGATAACGCGCGTGGCAGGCCGAGCGCGGCGGCGGCGGCGTCGGTCAGTGTGCCGAGGCGTGCCGCCGCCGGCACGAGGCGCGGCAACTGGCCACGCCCGATCGCCAGCGCTTTCCACTGCCAATCGCCGTCGCGAGCCCACTGCTGACGCTTGTAGTCGAATGGCAGATAGCCAACCTGGCAGGCGGCCGAATCGACCCATTCGCCGACCAGCCGATGCGCCAGCCAGCCCGAGAGCAGGGTGAAGCGCTCGCACCGTTTCCACAGCGCGCCTTCGTGCTGCGCCAGCCAGTTGGCTTCGGCCTGCCGCTGCAACTGGCGCACCAGCAGTCCGGCGCCGGCCACGCCGAACAACGTGCTCCAGAAAGCGCCCAATGGCGGCGGCGCCGAACAAAGGCGCTGATCGGGCCAGACGATCGCCGGCCTGAGCGGCGTGCCATCTTCGCGGGCACAGACAACGGTGCCGCGCTGGGCCGTCAAGGTCAGCGCGGCGATGCGCTCGGGCCGCACGTCGCCTTGTTGCCAGAGCGCCTGGCAGCTTTCCACCAATGCCTGCCAGTACGAGGCGGCGTCCTTCTCCGCCCAGCCCGGCTGCGGCGAATCGAACGGCGGCTCGAACATGACTTGAGCACGCCCATGCATCGCGCCATCACGATCGAAAGCGAGCGAACGCACGCTCTGCGTTCCGACATCGATGGCCAGCAGCAGGTCGGGCGTCATGTGCGGCAATTGTCGACGGGCGCCGTCTTCGCCGCCGCGTCTCTTTGGCTACGATGCGAGCGATGCGCATATCTCA
>JBDTIO010000047.1:0-3306 GCA_039936375.1 Caldimonas sp.
AAGCGCGAGTCACAGCCGAGCTCGCTCATGACCGACTCGCGAGAGGCCCCCTCGTCGAGTCGAAGAATCAGACGCGCCCGTCGCACCTGGCCTACAGCCATCGTGCGGCTACGCTGCATCGCCGTCAACTCTTGCCGCTCGGCATCGCTCAAGTTCATCTTTCCCATCCACGTTGGAGTGGGTGCGAAGTCATTGGTTCAACCGACTAGCGGCTTGCCCGCATCGAGGCTTCGAGCAGCACGACTTCTCCCGCATGCGGCCGCACTCGGCGCCGGTCGAAACCCGGTCTATCGTCGCGTTATAGTGCGCTGAATATATCGCGGCGAGTAGACATGGGCCTCCATTTCTCCCTCCCGAGGCCGAAGACGCATCGGCTGTTTCCAATGCTTGTCGCCACGGCTCTCGGCCTGATCGCAGCGACCAGCTCGGCGGCGGAGTTGACGGTCTCGGCAGCGGCGAGCTTGACGAACGCCTTCAACGACGTCGGCGCGGCTTTCGAGAACGCCAATCCGGACATCAAAGTCCAGTTCAACTTCGGGGCCTCCGGCGCTCTGCTGCAACAGATCGCCAAAGGCGCACCGGTCGACGTGTTCGCGAGCGCCGACGAAGAAACCATGAACCGGGCCCAGCAGCAACAACTGATCAAGCCGGCCACAAGGGTCAACTTCGTCCGCAATTCGCTGATGGTGATCGTGCCGGGTGATGCCACTCTTGTTCCCAAGACGCTCGGGGATCTGACTTCCTCCGGCTTCAAGCGCGTTGCCATTGGCGTGCCAGCGAGCGTGCCTGTCGGTCGCTACACCAAGGGCGTGCTCGAGAAGGCTCGACTGTGGGGCGCCATCGAGGCGAAGATGATCGGCGCGCAGTCGGTGCGCCAGGGGCTCGACTACGTCGCGCGCGGCGAGGTCGATGCTGGCTTCGTCTACGGCACCGACGCCGCCATCATGTCCGGCAAGGTCAAGATCGCCTTCGTCGTGCCGACCGAGACGCCTGTCGTCTACCCCATCGCCGGAGTGGCCGCGAGTGCCAACGCGCCGGCGGCGCAGCGCTTCATCGCCTACGTCCTGTCGCCCGCCGGGCAGGCGACCCTTGCGAAATACGGGTTTGGGAAGCCGTAGGGTTAACTCGACTAGGGTCTGTTCACGCTATGCGAGTCCTCCCGTAGTGTGAACAGGCCCTGACGCGTCCTATAGCCACATGAAGGCGGCGGCGGCGATCACGGTGGGAGTCAGTGCCCCGAGCAGCAGTTCCACGGCACCGATCGACTCATCGGCAAAGCCGCGCCTGAGCAGGGCGATCCCGGCCGGGTTGGGGGCGTTGGCGATGACGGTCAAACCTCCACCGGCGACCGCTCCGGCGACGAGGCTGTACTTCGCTCCGTCGGAAATCCCCGAGATGAGCGATCCAAGATACGTCAGCGCGGCGTTGTCGGTGATCGCGGTCAAGCTCACAGCACCGTAGAACAGCGACCGTGGCGACAAACCCGAGACGACCGGCTGGAGCCACCACTGCTGCATTCCGCCGAGCACCACCAGACCCGCGAGGAAGAAGCCGACCAGGAGCGCCTCACGGATGATCAGGGGATCCTGATGACGCTCGTAAGCCTGCGTGAATCCCAGAAACAGCAGAAACAGGCCGAGGAATGCAACGGGATGATGGGCAAGAGCCACGACCGCAGCGAGAAACGCAAGATGGATGGCGATGACGGCCCGGGGCACGCGTGCCGCGGCTTGCACGTCGACCGGCCGGACATGTCTGCGCAGCAGCAGCGCTGCGGCCGTCGCGTTGACGAAGACAGCGATGGCCGCCTTCCAGCCGAAGGTCGCCAGCATGAAGGCGGAGTCCCATTGCCATGCGGACGTGACCATCAGGACCGGCGGCGCGGCGTAGGAGGTGAGAGTGCCACCGATCGACACGTTGACGAACAGGACGCCGAGCGCCATGTACTTCATCGGCTCGGGCACTTCGTTTCGGAAGATCTTCGGCGCGAGCATCAATGCCGCAATGGTCATCGCCGCGGGCTCGGTGATCAGCGAACCGAGCAGGGGAACCACTGCCAGGCCGAGCCAGAGCAGCGCGAGCTCGGTGCGTACGGGCGCCAGCCGTGCGAGGCCCGACAGTATCGACATCACGGCCTGCAGAATCGGCTTCGAGGCGGCGATGACCATGACCACGAAGACGAACAGAGGCTCCGCGTATTGGCGCGATTCCGCGTAGTCCAGAGCGACGCTTCCACCTGCCAGGGCGGCCGTCGCAACGACGAGGACGATGGCCCAGAAGCCGAACACGACCTCGACTTCGCCGAGCAGGTGAAGTAGCCCGGCGTGTCTCGGGTAGCGCCGCGCCACACGTTCGAACATCTTCGCCGCGAAGGTGTGGACGATCGCGATGGCGAAAATCGATGCCGCAACGACCTCGATGGTGCGATCGGTCAATGGTGCTGCTCCTTGCCGAAAATGGGCCGCCGCAGGTTACCTCGTCGCCGGTCGGGCGAGGACGTCAGCGTCCCGGCGCTGCGCCGGCAGGGCCCTTCGGTGCAGCCTCCACCCGGGGCGCATCGGGCGGCTCGAGGTGCGGCGCCGTCGGTGGCAGCTGGACGAGCTGCGCCTGCGCCAATGTGCTGTAGAGCGGTGGTCCGAGCAGGCGCGACACCAGGCTGGCGATGAGCGCGCAGGCCATCAGGCTCAGCACCATCGCGTGGCCGTCGATCATTTCCATGACGATGATGAAGGACGTGAGCGGCGCGTGCGTCACGGCCGCGAGGAAGCCGACCATGCCGAGCGCGATCAGGGCCGCGTGGTCGACATTGCCGACCATCAGGGCAATGTCGTTGCCGAGGCCGGCGCCGATGGCGAGCGCGGGCGCGAAGAGTCCGCCCGGCACGCCGCTCCAGGCGGTGAGCCAGGTCGCGATGAACTTGCTGAAAGCGTAGACGACGGGCGCGCTGTGGGTGCCGTCGAGCAGACCGCGCGTGTACTGGTAGCCACTGCCGCGGGTGGCACCATCGGTCGCCAGCGCGATCAGCGCAACGGCGCCGCCGCAGCCGGCAGCGAAAACCACCGGATGGCGCCGCCGCCACTCGAGGATGCGCTCGCCGCTTCCGGTCAGCGAGCGCAGCAGCAGGCGTGAGAAGAGGCCGCCGGCAACGCCGCTGAGCAGCGCGACGAGCACGCCGGGCCCGAGCAGAGACCAGCCCACCGCAGGCACCTGGATGACGCCGAAGTACGTCGAGTTGCCGTACACCGAGACGGCCATCAGGCCGGCCAGCACGATGGCCGCCACCAGCAGGCCGCTGGAACGCTGCTC
>JBDTIO010000048.1:0-5505 GCA_039936375.1 Caldimonas sp.
GACGCCGCTTGATCGGGAGATGCGCGCGCGAGGCTACCGACTGACTCGGTTTGCCGACGATTGGGTGGTGACGTGCGAGACAGCGCAGCAGGCAAAGGAGCGCTTGCGGCAGCTCGACACATCCTCAGTGCGCTGGGGTCGAGTTGCATCCGCAGAAGACGCGCATCGTTCATGTGCGCTACGGCTTCGAATTCCTGGGATACAAAATCAAGCGAGGAAAGCGACCGTTGTGTCTGCCGGCAAACAAGATTCGCAGCGGCGTACAAGGCGGCGCCCTCTATGCGTATCCGAGGGACCGGTCGGTCCAGCGCTTCATGGATCGGGTGCGCCGTCTGACGCGACGCATTGTGCCGCTGACGACGGCTGAGCTGATCGCCGAACTCAACCCAATTCTTGCGGGATGGTGTTCCGTACGACCTGCACGACGACCTGCAATTCGTCAGCAGCAGCGGCGCGGCGATCAATGCGGGCTACTTCCAGAACGTCGGTGTCACGCGACGTCAAGGTCTCGAGCTAGGTGCCAGCACGCGGGTCGGCATGCTGGCGCTGACCTTGCACTACAGCTTTATCGACGCGACTTTCCGCGACGGCTTCGTCGAGAGCAGCCCGAGCAACTCGACCGCTTCGCCGAGCGGCGCGATCACCGTGCGCCCGGGCAACCGCATGCCGTCGATTCCACGTCAGGCCCTGAAGCTGCGCGCCGAGTTGAATCCCGGCACGTCCCGGCCGGCGTGCAGCTCGTGTGCAACGTGTACGCACGCGGCGACGAGAACAATCAGGACGCCGGCGGGCGCGTTCCAGGCTACGGAGTGTTGAACCTCGACAGCCACTACGATGTCAGCAAATCGCTGCAGCTGTTCGCGCGCATCAACAATGTCTTCGACCGCCGCTACGCCAACCTTGGCATTCTCGGCGACAACTATTTCACCGGTCCAGGCCAACAGTTTGCTCCAAACCAGCCGCAAGCCGAACAGTTCCGAGGCTATGGCGCGCCGCGTGGTGGATGGGTAGGAATGCAGTACACGTTCGAATGATTTGCGCCCGCCCGCGACGGAGCCACCATTTGAACCGATCGAGGCGAAAAGCGACGAGCGGGCGGCATTGCCGTTGATCTTCCCGGCGCCTCAGGTCGTCGTCACCGTCGAAGAACGAAATAGCTGCGACTTTGAACGAATATTCTGCGAACGGTGCCTTGTTGAGGGCATCGGAGTAATCTAACCAATGTCGCCGCTGATGTATTTGGTCAAGTCGTCGATAGTGTGCTCCTGATCGCGCACCACCCAACGCGTCAAGTCGCCGCTGGACACCATGCCGATCAGCTTGCCGTCCGCGGTCACAGGGAGATGGCGAAAACGCTTCTTGGTAAAGACATGCATCGCATATTCAACAGTCGCCGAAGCATGCAGTGCCAGTACCTCCTTGGTCATCACTTCCGCCAGTGGCGTCATGCGCGGGTCGAGCTTGCGGCCCACGACTTTGGTGAGCACATCGCGCTCGGTAAAGATTCCGATAAGCGTTTCGCCGTAGGTCACCAACACAGCGCCGACGCGCTCCTGGTTCATCTTCGTGACGGCGCCTTCGACCGTGGCGTCGGCGGCTACCGAATGGATGATTTCCCCCTTTTCCCTGATGATCTCTTTCAGAGTGCTTTGCATGAAGGCGCTCCGATTCCGGATGACCGACGAAGACCGGTGGATGGCTTGCGAGGCGACGGGGACGTGCACGACGATAACGTCGCAGTGGGCGCCATCCAGGACTCGTTCCGCCTGCGAACTGCGCATCAGTGCGAGGCCATGTCGTTCGTGCTTACCAATCACAATCAGGTCGGAATGTCGCTCTTCGGCGACCCGGAGGATCTCGTCCCGACTCGTTCCCGACTCGATTAGAAGGTCGAAATTCGTCAGGCCGAACTGCTCGACGAGTCCAGTCATCCGGTCGCGAGTCTGATCCTTGACGAGATCAAGCTTGTCGATGCTCTCGGGTCCGACCACGTCGGCCGAGTAATTGCCGAGGACGTGGTCGAGGACGTGAAGGAGATCGACATGCGCATCCGAGGCGTCTGCCAAGTACGCTGCTCGGGCCATCACTTCGCCGCTGTGCTCTCCTAGATCAATCGCCAGCAAGATTTTGCTATACATCTTCATCAACTCTTCGTTACGGCGCGTACGTGACGGTGCGACGGCTCGATTCGTGCGTCTGTGCGTTGGCACACCGACGGCGCGAAAATCGCGCCTGCAAAATCTGGGGTTCGGCAATGCGAAGTAAGTCCTGTCGTCATGCTGCTCGGGCAAGGAATCACGGTGGTCTTCTGCTTAAGCTCTCGCTTTTGCGGTAGCGAGCGCTTCCTTGGCTTCGGTCGCAACGCTATCGAACTGGCGGCGATGAGAATGCTCGGCGCCGACGTCACCGGACTGATTGCCGGAGAAGAGGTGAACGCCGAAGACGAGTCGCATGACATGCTGATGACGCACGGCGACCCGAATTCGTCGCTACGGGAGTCGGAGTGGGGTTCGCAGGAGTCCGTGTGGTCGAGTACCCGGCATATCTGAGCGACAAGATGGTCTACGGCGTCGATGTCGGCGCCAAGCCTGCGAATGGTGCGTCCGATCTGACACGCAGAGGCCGAAAACGGCGCACATCGCGCGTTCTTTCGGGCCGCGGCAATCGATCTTCTGCATGGCGTGCGGCACATGATCCAGGAGGTCGGCCAAGTCAAGATCGTTCGACCATCGTGGCCCAGCGCGAAGCAGCGTCCGCCGACGAGGCTGCCGGCAATCAATAGCCGAGGAGCATAAGCATGTCGGATTCCGTCAAAATCATCGCACCGCCGCACGACCGGCTCGAGTCCACGCTCAACTCCGCGAACGACCGCCTTGTTCTCAGCGACTGGACTCCGCCGCGCTGGGGCATCGTGCCGCAAATCCGCTTCGGCCGGCACTGGTTCAACTTGCTGTGGTTACTGCCGATCGGTGCCACGCTGCTGATGCTGGTGATCACGCTGGCGCAAAGCCTGCGGGAGCTGCCAAACATCCAGGCTTTCATCGTCGCCCACCCGGGCATTGCGCAGGCCGCGCCCTCCGTCGACTCGGGCTTCCCGTGGTGGCTTCGACTGCAGCACTTCCTGAATATGCTCTTCATGATGTTCATCATCCGGGCCGGCATTCAGATCCTCGCCGACCATCCGCGGCTTTATTGGACGCGTGATTGCACACCTGGCACCGAGTGGTTCCGCTTCCAGCGCCCGGTACCCGCAGGGCGTGTCTGGACCGCCAAAGACGACGCCGTCACCTTGCCAACGTGGCTCGGCATTCCGGGTCTGCGCCACACGATCGGGCTGGCCCGCTGGTGGCACTTCTCGATCGACCTGCTTTGGGTGCTCAACGGGATCGCCTTCTACGTGATGATATTTTGGACCGGTCAGTGGCTGCGTCTGGTGCCGGTGACGTGGGAGGTGTTCCCCGCCGCGCTGTCGACCGCGATCCAGTACGCATCGCTGAACTTTCCGGTGGACCAAAGCTGGACCCGCTACAACGGGCTGCAGCAGCTGACCTACTTCCTCACCGTCTTCATCGCGGCGCCGCTTTCGATCGTCACGGGGCTGCTGCAGAGCCCGGCGCTGTCCAACCGCATCGGCTGGAACGAGAAGGTGCTGAACCGGCAGGCCGCCCGTTCGATCCACTTCATCTCATTCTTCTGGTTCGTGTTCTTCATCATCGTGCACGGCCTCATGGTCTTCATCACCAGCCTTCGCGCCAACACCAACCACATGTTCGCCGGCGTCGATAGCCCGTCCTGGGCCGGCTTCTGGCCTTTCCTGCTGGCCATGGTGCTGGTCGGGCTGGCCTGGTGGCGAGTCTCACCATTCACCATCGCCCATGCCCGCTGGGTGCAACGGACGGGAATGTTCATGATCGGCTGGCTCAAGAGCTTGACCGAATGGTGGAACCCGAGTGCTCAGTACACGACAGAGCAGATTTCGCCACATTTTTGGCCGAACGGCACGATGCCGAACTCCGCCGAGTTCGACACGCTGGTCGCCGACCGGTTCGCGTCATACCGACTGCGGGTCGATGGGCTGGTCGAGCGACCACGCGAATTCTCGATGGCCGACTTGAAGGCGATGCCCAAACAACAGCAGATCACCGAACATTTTTGCATCCAGGGCTGGACCGGCGTCGCCGAGTGGGGCGGCGTGCCGATGAGTGACATCCTCGATCTCGTCAAGCCCCTGCCCGATGCCCGCTACGCGGTGTTCTACTCGTTGGCCGACGGCGACGAGGGCGGCCGCTATTACGACGTCCACAAGATCTCCAACATGCGCCACCGCTTGACTTTGCTTGCCTACGAGATGAACGGCGCGCCGGTCAGCGTGCTGCACGGCGCGCCGCTGCGGCTGCGCTGCGAGAACGAGTTGGGCTTCAAGATGGTGAAGTGGATTTCGGCAATCGAGTTCGTGCACGACTTTGCCGATCTTGGCGCCGGCTATGGCGGCTATAACGAGGACCATGAATTCTTCGGCTACCGGATGCCGATCTGAGCACGGCAACGCGGCCGGGTCTCTGGAGCGGTGCTTGGGGTCTCAGTCGTGGCATCGTTCCGTCGGTATGTGTTAAGAGTCGTTGCCTGCAGCTTAGAGCGCGCAACCGCGCTGAATTGTGCGAACCATGAACGGCACATCGTGCAAGCCTGGTCAACGTTCGCGTTCGTTAGGTCCGAGGCATTTCCTCGGCCTCCCTTTCGATCACGGCCGGAGCACGACCGCAGTCTCCAACCAGTGGATCAGCGGACCCGGAACGATCCCGAGCCAGATCAGCAGCAGCGTCAGCACCGCTAGAGTCCAGACTGCGGGTGCGGGTGCGGGTGCGGGTGCGTGAGTCGGCAGAGCAGTGGCCACCGCTTCGCGAGGCTCTGGGATCGGTTCGCACATCGCCGCGATGATCCGCAGGTAGTAGAAGAGGCCGATCGCGCTGCCGACCACGAGGACGACGACGAGCAACCACAGTGACGCATCGACGCCGGCCGCGACGGCATAGAACTTGGCGACGAAGCCCATCGTCAGCGGGATGCCGGCGAGCGACAGTAGCATCGCCGTGAAGACGCCCGCGAGCCAGGGCCGGCGCCAGAAGAGTCCACGGTACTCGTCGAGGCGTTCGACATCGGCCTGCGGGGCGCCGGGCGACAGCACCACGATGACGCCGAAGGCGCCGAGCATCGCCACGAAATAGGCGAGCAGGTAATAGCTCACCGCCTCGATCGCCAGCGGCCCGGCGGAGAGGAACGCGACGAGCAGGTAGCCGAGATGGGCGATCGACGAGTAGGCGAGGATGCGCTTGACGTTGTCCTGCAGCAGTGCGAGCAGGTTGCCGGCCAGCATCGACGCGATCGCGATCGCGCTCAGCAGCACGACGAGGGTGGCCGAACCGTAGCCACCTGCCGAGACGAAGTAGCGCAGCAGCACCGCGACCAGCGCCCCCTTCGAGACGGTCGCGACGAACGCCGCGATCG
>JBDTIO010000049.1:0-3707 GCA_039936375.1 Caldimonas sp.
AACAGGGTCTCGGTGCCGATGGCGGAGACGGTGAGATTCGAACTCACGAAGGAGTTTCCTCCTCGGCAGTTTTCAAGACTGCTGCCTTCAACCGCTCGGCCACGTCTCCCGCAAGCGCACGCCGTTCGCGTCGCCGGCTCGATTCTGGCATCCCTTGGCCGCGGCGCCGGTTGCATGGCCCGGTAACTGCGACGGCATGTTTTGCCTGCTGGAAGGCCGTCACCCCGGCATCTGTGAGGCGTCGCACTCGACCTGGAAAACATCCCGGCGGCCGCCATCGACCCGCACCGTGGTGAGCCTTCCGCCCCAGACGCAGCCGGTGTCGAGGCCCAGCAGATCGGGACGATCGACGAGGCCGAGCGTCGACCAATGGCCGAACGCGATCGGCGTTTGGGCCGTTCGTCGCGCGGGCGCGTCGAACCACGGAAAAAACCCCGGCGGCGCGGCGTCGGCACCTTCCTTGGCGGCGAACTCGAGTCTGCCGTCGGCCGTGACGAAGCGAATCCGCGTCAAGGTGTTGAGCGTGAACCGCAGGCGGGCGTCGCCGGCAAGGGATTCGCTCCACTGGCGCGGTTCGTTGCCGAACATGGCGCCGAGGAAGTCGCGCAGCGGTGCCTCGCGCAGGCCGTGCTCGAGATCGGCGGCGAGTGCCAGCGTCTTTGCCAGATCCCACTGCGGCACGACGCCGGCGTGCAGCATCAGCCAGCCTTGCTCGTGGACGGCCATGCGGCGATGCCGGATCCACTCGATCCAGGCTTCGCGGTCGGGCGCGTCGAGAATGTCGTCGAGCGTGTCGCTCCGCTGCTTGGGGCGAACACCGCTCGCCACCGCGAGCAGATGCCAGTCGTGGTTGCCGAGGAGGCAGGTCGCGGCATCGCCGAGACCGCGAAGCAGGCGCAACGTGGCCAGCGATTCCGGGCCGCGGTTGACGAGGTCGCCGAGCACGTAGAGCTTGTCGCGCGACGGCGAGAAGGCGACGCTATCGAGCAGCCGCTGGAGCGCACCGGCACAGCCCTGCACGTCGCCGACGAGATATTGCATCGGTCGATTCTGCTACGCTGGCCCCCCGACACCGCCGCGCCTAAGACCCTATCCGCCAATGAGACGGCCCTGCGTTGTGACGACGAAGCGATGGCTGCAAGGCGCGGGCCGCAGCCCGGGGCGAGTCCCCGGGCAAGGGCTGCAACGCCGCAGACGCGCTTCGTCGTCGCAACCCTTCGAACCCGGGTCGAATGGGCCGCAGGCGGATGTCGCGAGACGCTTGTGGTGCACCGCACCACAGCGCGACTCAATCCTACGCCGGCGGCCCATTCGACCCCGGCGCGGGGTCGTCTCATTGGCGGATAGGGTCTGAGCATGGACGTTGCCCTGCTGCTCTTCCTGATCTTCCTGAATTCGCTGTTCGCCATGTCGGAGATGGCGCTCACCGCCAGCCGCAAGGCGCGGCTGCAGGTCATGGTCGAGGCGGGCGATTCGGGGGCGACGCACGCGATGGCGCTGCACGACGACCCGACCAAATTCCTCTCGGTCGTGCAGATCGGCATCACGTCGATCAGCGTCTTGAACGGCATCGTCGGCGACGCCGCCTTCTCGGCGCCTTTCGCGCGCTGGCTGCACGCCACCTTTGGCATCGTCGACCGCGCCTCGGAGATCTCGGCGACGGCCATGGTCGTCGTGACCATCACCTTCCTCAGCATCGTCTTCGGCGAATTGGTGCCCAAGCGCCTGGGCCTCATGTACCCGGAAACGATCGCCCGGTTCGCGTCGCGGCCGATGGAGTGGCTTTCGCTGATCGTTCGGCCCTTCGTCAAGCTGCTGTCGTGGTGCACCGAGGGGACGCTGAAGTTGCTCGGCGTTCGCTACGCGCCCGACCGCAGCGTCACCGAAGAGGAAATCAACGCCAGCCTTGAGGAAGGGCTCGACGCCGGCGTGATCGAGGCGCAGGAGCACCAGATGGTGCGCAATGTCTTTCGCCTCGACGACCGCCAGGTCGGCTCGATGATGATTCCGCGCGCCGAGATCGTCTGGCTCGAAGCGACGGCCAATGCCCAGGATGTGCTGCGCGTGATCGCCGACGACGAGCATTCGCGCTACCCCGTCTGCCGCGGTGGCCTCGACGAGGTGCTCGGCGTCATCAGCGCGCAGGCGCTGCTTCAGCAATCGATCCAGGGCAAGCCTTTCGCGCTCGAAGAGGCGCTGCAGTCCCCGGTGTTCGTGCCCGAGACGCTCTCGGGCATGGAACTGCTCGAGCACTTTCGTGTCTCCAGCGCGCAGATCGTCTTCGTCGTCGACGAATACGGCGAGGTGCAAGGGATGATCACCGTGCGTGACGTGCTGGAGGCGATCACCGGAGAATTCCGCAGTGAAGCCGATGCCGATGCCTGGGCGGTGCAGCGTGAAGACGGGAGCTGGCTGTTCGATGGCCTCATTCCGACGCCCGAGCTGAAGGATCGACTCGCCCTGAAAGAGCTGCCGGAGGAAGACCGCGGCCGCTACAACACGCTGGCCGGCATGATCATGCTGTTGCTCGGCCGCTTGCCTCGCACCACCGACCACGTCGAGTGGGACGGCTGGCGCTTCGAGGTCGTCGATCTCGACGGCAAGCGCGTCGACAAGGTGCTCGTCAGCGCCCTTGCCGTCGATGCGACGAAGGTCAACACTTGAACGGCGTGGCGCCGTCGCTCTATCAGCGCTCGGTCGCCCTCGATCCGGCAGTGCATCGTGGCCACAGGATCTCGCCGCTGACCGATTTCTCGATCGCCAAGGCCCTGCACGCGGTCTTCGTCACCGCGACCGAGTTTTCGCAAGCGGCGCTCGAGTTCGCGGTGGTCTTCGTGGAGACCGGTCGGCACGACGCCGCCGGTCGGCCGATGATGTCGCCGGTAGCGCTGCTCGGCCTGACGCACGGCGAGAACCTGCACGTCGAAGGCGGCCAATGGGCGGCGCGCTACATCCCGGCGTATATCCGCCGCTATCCCTTTTCGACGGCGAGCCTGCCGGGCACCGGGCGTAGCAACGTTCTCGTCGACGAGGCCTGGAGCGGCTTCTCGGAGCAGGCTACGGAGCCGCTATTCGAAGGCGACGATGCGCCGGCCCCGGCGCTGCGCCGGGCGATCGATTTCCTCGATCGCTTTCAGCTCGAGAGCGAACGGACGCAGGCTTTCTGCGAGCGCCTCGTCATGCTCGGCCTGCTGAAGGAGATGAAGGCCGACGCGACCTTGCCAGGCGGGCCAAAACTCTCGGTCGACGGCTTTCATGCCGTCGACGAAGAGAAGTTGCGCGCCTTGCCAGAGTCGACGGTGCTCGAACTCTGGCGCAATGGCCTGCTGATGCTGATCCAGGCGCATCTGCTGTCACTGGCCAATATTCGCCATCTCGTCAACCGGAAGGCGGCTCGCCTGCAGGCCGCGTCGCCGGTTCCGGCGGCATTGCGTACGAGCCGCGTATGGCAAGGAGCGGTCGGGACATCGGCGCGACGTTCCTCGAGCGCCTGCCCGCCTGACGCTCGGGGTCATCACCGCTGAAGAATTTGCGCGCATCGCTCAGAATCGACGATTCCGCCTTCACGCGCCAGCGCGCGCCGTCATCATGAGCAAAGCATTCGCCTCGCAGGCCGACCTCGCCGAAAAGAAGGTCACGTTCACGCGGCTCTCCGACAACGCCTACGCATACACCGCCGAAGGCGATCCGAACAGCGGCGTCGTCAT
>JBDTIO010000050.1:0-9832 GCA_039936375.1 Caldimonas sp.
CGGCCGGCGACAAGTAGTCGTTGGCGTCGGCGAATGCATCTTGGGTGCGCAGCTGCGCAAAGACGAATTCCTCGCTGCGGAAGCGCTCGCCGTTTAGGTCGCAATAGGTGAGGGTGATCTGCTCCTGGGGCAACTGCAGGCCGCGTGTCGCGGCGGAGATGACCGACGTCAGTCCTTCGCCGATGCATGGCTCTGTCGCGCGTAGCGGATTTGGCTCCATGGCGGTAGCGGCAGACCGGAGGCGCGCAAGCACCGGCAGCCCGGCGCGTTCTGCCACCGCGCTCCTCACTAGCAAGGTAGCGCCCGCCGCTTCGCCCGGCGGAAACCCTCCGCGGATCTGGCTACTTTTCAGTCGGCGATGTATCTCGAGCGACCGCAATGTTTGCGCATCGTGGTACGAATCGACGCCGATCACGAGCGCAACTTGGAAGTCACCTTGCGAGAGCCAGCGGGCCGCCGCTTGCAGGGCCATCAGACCGCCGGCATGGCCATGAGCGAGCGTGCGCACCGAATCCTGGGGAAGCCTCAGTTGTCGAGGCAGAGCGCCGGCCAGTATCGAAGCGATATCGGCGGGCAAGCCGGCGCGAGGCTCGGGAATCGCGAGAACGCAGCAGTCTGGGGCGAGGGAGGAGGCAGCCAACATCTCACTGAGCGCTTCCTCGCTGGCGGCCTCCATCATCTCGACCATTCGCTGCTCAATGGAAGTGTCCACGTCATTAACGGGATCGGCTGCGAAGGCAACAGGCTGGCCCCCTTGGTCGACAAACCGCGCATGTAGCGACAGCCCGGACACGCCGCCTCGCACGGCCGCCGCGCTGGCCTGCGCGCTCGAACCGACCGCCGTACGGGCGCCCAGGCCCACAACACAAATATCATCTGCACCGCTGCGCTCCCAAGCGGACACTTTGACGGACGGCGCCCCTAGCACGCCCCTGCCCTCTCAATGACCAGCGTTTCATCGAGTTCATCGGCGCGCCGGTTGCACACCAACGAGGTCTGCCAGGCAAGCACGACTCGCGGGACGTTCGGCTCGACGAGGACGGTGCAGAGGTGGCCCTCGTGGTCCGTCCGCTCGCGACCGAAGCGCGTGCGAAAGCCCAGCTTCACGTTCGGAATATCGAAGGCCAGTATCCCCGTCTCTGACATGCCTGCGATCTCGACGCGCTCTCCGCCGGCCAAAGGGTTTGGCGGTTGCTGATCCATAGGCGCGCAGTTGTTGTACCGCGGATTAAAGTCTTCTGCCCAGAGCGGGAAGCGTTCTTGGCGCCATTGCTCGTCATAGGTGCCTGCTAGCTGGCGCCGGGGCGACCACCCGCAGTCGACGGCATTGAAGCCGGCCGGCCGAGGGCGGTCTTTCCAGCCGCTAATCAGCTGATCGGGATATTCGATGTTTGGCAAGCGCATCCCGTCAGAGTTTTCGACGCGAACCGAAAAACCGGTGCCGACAGGGTTGCGATCGTCGAGGCGATGGTCCTCGAGCTGCGGCGCCGAGCGGTCCCACCCGCCATAGGCTCTTTCATAGGTGATGGGCATTCGCTCGAACGGTGTCGGCTCAGACATCTTCGGCCCCAGCACGCCCTTTTCCCAAAGACGGTCACCGGTCACCCGCAGCCGCTTGCGAATGGCGCCGGCGCGTATCGAAACTTCGAGCGAGGTTGCCATCCTGCCTCGCGGTGCGATCGCGTCACCGTGAACCAGAATGTCGGTGGTCGGCTTGACGCCCGCGAGATCGGCCTCGTACTTCAGGCTACTTTGGCCAAATTCGCCGTGAGGCTCTGCCATCAGCCGCACGGGTTCGCTCTTTGCCGAAAGGCAACATCGGCCGTCGGGCTGGACATCGAAGGTCGCCTTCACAACGACGAGCCAGATTCTGTTGCCGCTCTTGTCCATGACCCAGCCACAGTCGGCTGCGAACGGCGTCTTGTTGGCGACATGCCACATGGCGGCTAGGGCGGGTCAGTTCAACTGGATGGAGGCGCCCTTAATGCGGTTCACCCCAACCGATTGGGTCGACACGTAGCTGCCCGAGATCAGCACCTTCCCTGCTTTAGTTAGGGTGATGCTTGCTTCGCCACACCTCAGCACAAGTTGTTCGCTTGCCGCGATGATCATGCGCTCGCCATCGGCGTCGACTTCGACATGCCCTGCCTGGCGCAGCGGCCGACTCAACTCATCGTGAAGCACGCCCATCACGATGGGAAGCGCCGCATCGCCATTCTCGAATGTCAGCGCTACCTCTTTGCCGACGTGCTCGCCGTGAATGTCGACTACCGATCGGGCGCGAAGAGCAGTGTTGCCATGTGGGCCCGGAAACAGCACCAGTGGTGAACGCCCCGAGTCTGCGATGGCGACCAATGTGCCGATCGCAACACTCGGAAGCCCATTGATCCACAGGGAGGCTGGCCGGTGGCGTAACAGGGCTGAAAGCGTTTCGGAGTGTTCCGGTGAGGGCTGGGTCAGCAGGTCGTCCGCATCCTGTGCGGCTCGTGTTTCGACAGCGGTTTCTCTGAGGCCCATAAGCTTACCTAGCGATTAGTTGATAGGGGGATCTGTTCGATGATCTTAGGGCGCTTCCGACATGAGTTGCCCGCCCTGCTAGATGTCGTGGCTGCTTGGGCCGATCACACGCCCTGATACGGCCTGAGCGCGTGAGGTCCAGACGCGAACACTTTGGTTGCCTTCGTCGCGGTAGACCGGCATTGCGCCCGAAAAGGCCCAGCTGATGCACTACGCCGAGTTGCCTCAGGAAACTCCTCACGGGCCGTTTGAGGTCGCGGCCGACAACAGCTGCGCCAGAAGGGATGCATCGTCGCCTCAAGTATGGCTACTGCGACGATCTCCTCTGCTGGATGATCGTTCAGATTCAACGGCCCGCCTAGATCGATCACCATTTAGTTCTGGAGGATCTTCGAACCCTTCATCACGATGTCGCTCGACGCTTTCACATTGATTTTTCCCGAGCCGTCGATCGTGATGTCCTTGCCCTTGATGGTGATGGTTCCGTCCTTCTTCATCGTAATACTCGCGTCGCCGGTGGTGATGGATACCGAGTCGGCTGCACTGATCACCAAGTTCTTCCCCACGGTGAGGCTGTCGTCCTCACCCACCGAGGTGGTGCGAGCCTTGCCAAAGCTGGTGGTCTGCCCGCCGCTCACGCTCAGGCTTCGGTCTCCGCTGATCGCATTGGTCTGGTTCGAACCTACGGTGGTAGTCTGATTCGCGCCGATTGTGTTGGACTGATTGGCGCCGACGCTGGTGCTCTGGTTCGCGCCCACGGTGATGCTTTGCGCCGCGCCCACCGCGACTTCCTGAGCAGCACCAATTGCAATGGTTTCGTTCACTCCCACGGCATGAGTACGCTGCAAAGCCACGGTCGCCGTCTCGCTCGCCCCCACGCTGATCGTCCGGTTGGCTCCGATCGTGATCGTCTCGTTCGCGCCGACGTTCTCCGTGCGGTTGACGCCGATCTTGGTCGTCTCGTTCAGATCCACCGTCTCGGTGCGGTTCTGGTGGATCGTGATCGTCTCGTTCTTGTCGACGGTCTCGGTCCGCTGCCCGTGGATTGTGATTGTCTCGTTGTTGTCGACCGTCTCGGTCCGGTCATGCTTGATGTGACTGGTCTCGTCGTGATCGATCGTCTTCGTCCGGTCATGCCCGACCCAATGGGTCTCGTCGTTCTCGACCTCGATGTCCTGGTTCTTCTCGGCGTGGATCCAGAGCTGCTCGGCTCCCTTCTTGTCCTCGAAGCGGATCGCGTTGGCGTTGCCGTAGCCACCGCCTTTGCTCGAGCGCGTCAGGATCCCCGACTGCGTCGCGTTGGCCGGCAGGTCCCACGGCGGCATCTGCTCGGCGTTGTAGACACGGCCAGTGATGAGCGGCTGGTCGGGGTCGCCTTCCAGGAAATCGACCACCACTTCCTGGCCGATGCGCGGCAGGTGGACCACGCCGTAGTTCTTACCCGCCCATGGGTGCGACACGCGCACCCAGCATGAGCTCTTCTCGTTCTTCTTGCTCTCGCGGTCCCAGTAGAAGTGCAGCTTCACGCGGCCGTACTTGTCGGTATAGATCTCCTCGCCACTCGGCCCGACGACCAGCGCCGTCTGCGGCCCCTGCACGAAGGGCTTGGGCGTGCGCCGCAGCGGCCGGAACTGCTGCGCCGCCGGGATGGCGGAGATATCGCAATGAAAATGGCCGGCGGAATTGCCTGACTCGTAGGCATCGACGCTGGCGCTCATCGCCAGCGCCGTGATCAGGTACTGGTCGTTCTGGTCGACGCGCGGGTGCTTGGTGAGCTTGAGCAACCGGCCGACCTCGATGCCCTGCGCGTTCGACGAGCCGCTCAGCACTTGGTACGGCGTCTGCAACTCGTCGATGCGGTCCTCGGCCGTCTGCGTGCCGTCGCTGGCCTGGACGTAGTCGCCCTGGAAGTCGAACACCTCGTAGTCCGACATTGTGTAGCTGCGATCCTTCGCGGCCTTGACCTTGAGGTCGGTCGACGGGCGCTCGAAATCGTAGCTGGTGAGGGCCACCTTACCCGAGCGCACCTCGCGCGAGAAGCGCCAGTCGCTTATGCAGTCGGTGTCGGGCGCGGTCTCGGCGCCATGTTCGATGAATGGCAGCGAGTCGCACGAAGGCGCCGCGTCGTGCGCGCTCTGCGAATCGACGAGGTGCAGCTTGTGGTGGCCGTCGGTGTGCTCGAAGTACCAGTAGATGCCCTCGTGCTCGAGCAGCCGCGCCACGAAGTTGTAGTCGCTCTCGCGGTATTGCACGCAGTACACCCACTTGCGGTAGCTGCGAAAGAGATTGAACTCGAAGCTGGCGATGCCGTGGTCCTCGAACACCTTCTTGACGATGTCGGGAACCGTCTGGTCCTGGAATATCCTGCAGTCAGCGGTACGCGTCAGGAACCACAACCACGGATTGACGGCGGCCTGATACGCGAAGTATTTGCCGTGGTGCACACCGATGCCGAAGCGCGTGACATAGCCGTTGACGAAGCGCTTGGCGTCGTCGCGTAGCTGCATGGTCACCGTCACCGGCTTGCCGAGCAGGTCCTCCGGCTTGAGGTCGGGCTTTGCGCTGAGCAGGTTGAGCTGCATCTCGCCGAGCGTGCTCAGGCCGGCCGATACCGTCATCGACTCGAAGAGCAGATCGGCGGCGGGCAGCGGCGAGGTGAGCGTGATGGGCGGTGGCATGTCCTGCCTTCAACGAGCGGGGGCGAGGGAGCCAATGCTTCGCCCCGAGCGGCCGCCGGTAAAGGGTCGAAAGTCACCGACACGGCCCCGGCAGGCCGGCGCCAACGACGGTGCGTCGATCACCTCACGGCGCTTGGCCCAAGGGCAGCGTTGGGCGCTCACGGCTTCACGCTCCACTGCGGGTTGCCGAGCTGGCATCTCGAGCAGGCGAGGTAGTAGCGAGTGCCGTCGATCGTCAGGTAGCCGGCGCCGTAGCGCTGCACCATCCATTCGGCCCGCGCGCCGCCGCGAAACTGCGCGTGCCCGGTCGCATAGCAGGCCGACCAGTCAGTCTCGTGCAGGAAGCCGCGCTGGCTCACCTGCTTCGCGTTCGCCAAGAAGCGCCGGATCTGCATTTCGCTCGGCCGGAAGGTGGCGCAAGGCTCGGGCTCGCCGGCGGCGTCGCGCGCGCTTTCACCGAGGCCGGCGGCCACCACCGTCACGGCGATCACGGTCTGGCGCCGCCACGGCCTGACGCGATAGGCCCACTCGCCTTCGTAGCGGTCGCCGGAGATCGAAGCCGACGAAGCGCCGCTGGCGGCGCCGACCGCCGCTGCCGCTTCGGCCCGCACCGCGAGCGGCGCCGCTTCGCCAGCTAGCGCGAGCACCGTCAGCATCGACATGGCGGCGGGATGCAATCGGCGCCTCACCAGCGCACGCTCGCCGCTTCGGACGGCTGCTTCCAGGAGACGTCCGGATGGCGGAACACTTCGCTCGCGTTGACGTGGAAGTGCTCGAGCAGTCGCGCCAGCAACCAATTGAACGACTGCTGCTGGCGCGGCGTCACCGGCTCGTACACGAACTCGTTGGCGCCGCCGCCGGGCTTGGGCGAGACCGCGCCGACGAGCTCGATGCCGATCGCGTCGCTGTTGCCCGGAAAGCGCGCCGGCCAGGCCTTGGCCGCCTCGACGCGGCCGATCTCGCGGCCGACGCGCTTGCCCGCCAGGGCGCGCGTCTCGGCCGGCGTGCAGTTCATCTCGACCCGGCAACGCGGCTTTAGGTAACCGACGTGATGGGTGACGCGAAAGACCGACGCCGTCTGGTAGATCGTGCCGTCCTTGTCGATCAGGAAGTGCGCGCCGTTGGCGCCCGCGACGAGGTACGAGTCGAGCGCGCTGCGCGCCGTCGCGCCGCCGGTCTGGTGCACGATGATGCCGTTGACGTGCGCCATCGGGCCGTGGTCGATCATCGGCCGCGGCTCGACCTTGACCTTCGGGTCGCGCACGTAGCCGGCGAAGTCGACCTGGATCTGGCCGACCAGCGAGGGCACGCCGGCGCCCAGCGTCTGCGCGATCAGGACGAGCTCGTCGCGGTCGACGCTGCCCGGATAGCGAAAGCCCGGCATCGCGGTTCCGTGCTCAGTCGAAGCCGTACTCGAACTCGCCATCCTTCACGGCCAGCCGCACCGCCTTCAGCGCTTCGCCCTGGCTCAGCCGCTGCAGGTACTCGAGCGAGACGCGCGGCAGCACGGTGTTGGTGAGGATCGCATCGACGACACGTCCGCCGGACTCGGCCTCGGTGCAGCGCGAAACAATGAGCTTGACGACATCATCGCCGTACTCGAACGGAATGCCATGGTTGGCGGCGACGCGCTTCTTGATGCGGCTGAGCTGCAGGCGCACGATGTTGCCCATCATCTCGTCCGAGAGCGGGTAGTACGGCACGACGACCAAGCGTCCAAGGAGCGCAGCCGGGAACACCTTCAAGAGCGGCTCGCGCAGCGCCTTGGCGATGCCTTCGGGCTCGGGCATCAGCTCCGGATCGCGGCACATGTTCATGATCAGCTCGCTGCCGACGTTGCTGGTCAGCAGGATGATGGTGTTCTTGAAGTCGATGCCGCGGCCCTCGCCATCTTCCATCCAGCCCTTGTCGAAGACCTGGAAAAAGAGCTCGTGGACGTCGGCATGCGCCTTCTCGACTTCGTCGAGCAGCACGACGCTGTACGGACGCCGGCGCACCGCCTCCGTCAGCACGCCCCCCTCGCCGTAGCCGACGTAGCCCGGAGGCGACCCCTTGAGCGTCGAGACGGTGTGCGCCTCCTGGAACTCGCTCATGTTGATGGTGATGATGTTCTGTTCGCCGCCGTAGAGGGCTTCGGCGAGAGCCAGCGCCGTCTCGGTCTTGCCCACGCCCGACGTGCCGCACAACAGGAAAACGCCGATCGGCTTGTTGGGATTGTCGAGCCGTGCACGCGAGGTCTGGATGCGCCGCGCGATGATGTCGAGCGCGTGCTTCTGGCCGATGACGCGCTGGTTGAGCGTATCGGCAAGCTTGAGCACCGACTCGATCTCGTTCTTGACCATCCGTCCGACCGGCACGCCGGTCCAGTCCTGGACGACGCTGGCGATCGCCTGCTCGTCGACCGTCGGCAGGATGAGCGGCGCATCGCCCTGCAGCTCGGCGAGCTTTTTCTGCAACGGCGCCAACTCGGCGAGGAGCGCCTTGCGCTCCGCCTCGCTCAGGCCGGCCTCGACCGCGGGCGCCGCCTCGGATTTGGCGCCGGTCGCTTCGGGCACGGGCGAAGCGCTCTCGCTCTTCGGGGGCATGCTTGGCCCAGGCGAAACAGTCGAAACAGGCGCGACAGGTGGCACCGGAGCACGCAGCTTGGCGCGGATCTCGAGGATGCGGTCGACGACGCCTTTTTCCTCCTCGTGCCGCTTCTGCAGCCCGACGAGCCGCGTCTCTTCATCGTCGATCGACTTCATCGTGCGCTGATGCCTCTCGCCGACGTCGATGCCAATCGCTTCTTCGCGGCCGATGATCTCGAGCTCGGTGCGCAGCGCTTCAAGGCGCCGCTGACAGTCCTCGAGCTCGGCCGGCGTCGCGTGCTGGCTGACGGCGACGCGCGCGCACGCCGTGTCGAGCAGGCTCACCGCCTTGTCGGGCAACTGGCGCGCTGGAATGTAGCGATGCGAGAGGCGGACCGCCGCCGTGATCGCTTCATCGAGCAGGGCGACCCGGTGGTGCTTTTCGAGGATCGAGGCGACGCCGCGCAGCATCAGCACGGCCTTCTCCTCGCTGGGCTCTTCGACCTGGACGACCTGGAAGCGCCGGGTCAGCGCCGGGTCCTTTTCGATATGCTTTTTGTACTCGGCCCAGGTCGTGGCGCCAATCGTGCGCAGCTTGCCGCGCGCGAGCGCCGGCTTCAGGAGGTTGGCGGCGTCGCCGGTGCCGGCGGCGCCCCCGGCGCCGATCAGCGTGTGCGCCTCGTCGATGAAGAGGATGATCGGCTTGGCCGAGGCCTGCACCTCGTCGATGACCGAACGCAGCCGGTTCTCGAACTCGCCTTTCATGCTCGCTCCGGCCTGCAGCAGGCCGATATCGAGGACGTAGAGCGAGACGTCCTTGAGTTGTGGCGGCACGTCACCACGAGCAAGGCGCAGAGCGAAGCCTTCGACGACCGCCGTCTTGCCGACGCCGGCCTCGCCGGTCAGGATCGGGTTATTCTGCCGGCGCCGCATAAGGATGTCGATGATCTGGCGGATTTCTTCGTCGCGGCCGGCAACCGGGTCGATCTCGCCGCTGCGGGCCCGCTCGGTCAGGTCGACCGCGTAGCGTTTCAGGGCCTCCTGCTTGCCCATCGACGCCGGCGGGATCGCGCCGCTCGATTCGCCCGGCTCGGCCGCGTCACCAGTACGGTCGGACGCGCGCTGGCCCTCTTCCGGAGATGTCGACAGCAGCTTGGAAAAGTTGTCGGTGAGGTCTTCGATCTTGATGCGGTCGAATTGCTTCGAGATCGAAATCAGCGCGCTTTTCAGGCGCGGCGTCTTCAGCATCCCGACAACGAGATAGCCCGTGCGCACTTGCGTCTCGCCGAACATCAGCGAAGCGTAGACCCAGGCGCGTTCGACGGCATCGCCGATCCAGTCCGAGAGGTCGGTAACCGAGCTTGCGCCGCGCGGCAGGCGGTCGAGCGAGGCGGTGAGGTCTCCCGTCAGAGCGGCAGCGTCGAGGCCATAGTGCCTGACGATGCGGTGCAGGTCCGAATCCTGGTTGTTGAGGATCTGGTAGAGCCAGTGCTGCAGTTCGACGTAGGGGTTGCCACGCAACTTACAGAAGACTGTCGCACCTTCGATCGCCTTGTAGGCGAGCGGATTGAGCTTGCCAAACAGGGCAGCCCGGGAGATTTCAAGCATGGTGGACTCCGTGGCGAAGCAGGAATGATGTGTCTGGGCGCAACCTCAGATCGTGCCGATCACGCAGGCGCCCCGGCCGGCCGATCCAGGCGGTGACGCCCAGCCGGATGGATCGGCCGAGGCGCGGCTCGGGCACCTCGGAGCCCGCGAGCGCGAGCTCGACGTCCCAGCGCAGGTCGAGACCCGTGTACTGCTGCACCCATTCCCGAAGGCGAAGCCAGGTGCGGGTACCGGGCAGGAAGTCCATGTACCGGGCGATGGTGAGCGGGCCGATGGCAAGGCGAAACTTGTATTGCCGGTCGCGCCACTTGCTTCCGCTTGTCGTCGATACGCCGATCTGAGGCGCGGCGACCGCGCTGCGCTCCGGGCGGCTGCGGGAAAAGCCGAGACGGCTACGATCTTCGCGGTCCAGGTCCATCCAGTGGGCGACGTGCTGTTCGATACGAACCGGCACCCGGAAAT
>JBDTIO010000051.1:0-8903 GCA_039936375.1 Caldimonas sp.
GACTGAGGCGCGTCTAGGGCTTTCGAACCTGCGGCGCGGCGCCGGTTCGCGCCAAGCGCCAGACGAGCAGGCCGAGCCCCGCGACGCCGGCCAGCAGCACGCTCCAGAGCAGCCAGGGGCGCAGCCGAGCGATGCGCTCGCCGCGTTCGGCGGCACGCGCCGCATCGGCGTCTTCGCTGAAGACGCCGATGTCGGCGCGACCGAAGCGCTGGCGCTCCTGGTCGAGTTGCGGCACCAGCGTCGACACCGGCAACGCGCCTTCGGCGGCATCGACCGAGCCAGCGAGCAGGCGGAACGGTGGCTCGCCCGTCGTCGCGAAAACCAGCGACGCGAGCTGGGCATGGACGACCAGTTGCGTCTCCTTGGCGACGAGCGCGGCGGTGCGCTCGTCGCCGACGACGCGGATGAAACGCGCGTGCGTCGGCGCGGTCAGCGCCGGCGATTCGGCGATGACACCAGCGCGCTCGAGGCGATAGAAGAGGCCGGCGCCGAGCTCGCGCCAGGGCTCGTCGACACGGCTGCGTCCTTCGACGCGGGCAGGCACCACCCGTGTACCGCCGGCGAAGCGAAGGTCGATATCGAGAAGGGGGAGGTCGCCGCCGAGATCGAAATGCAGCGCCTGTCGCGAGCTGGCGGCGGCGGAGCGACCGGCCGGTTCGACGCTCGGGGCGAACACCAGCTCGCTGGCCGCGGACGCAACGACCAGGCCAGGTGCCGGTGCAAGTGCGGTTGCCCCGCTCAGTACCGGAACCGCTGTCGTGTCGAGCCAGATCAGGCGCAGGAATCTGCCGACAGGCTGAGGCAGGACGATGAAGGGTTGTGTCAGGCTACCTGCTGCCGATTGCAAGGCCATCAGCTGGCCGCCTTGCGCAGCGCGCCAGTTGCGCAGGTCATCGCTCGTTTCCAGTCCATACGGCACCGAAAACTCGGTGGGCCCGGACCAGGCCAGGCGAAGACGACGCGGCGGCGCTTCACCCGGTACGGTTTCGCCGAGGTCGATGAGCCAGCCCGGCGACAGGACGGCAAACGCGCTGGAGCTGGCAAGGGAGGCCTCCGAGCGATGCACGCTGATACGGTCGCCATCCACTGTCACGTCCACGGGTGATGGCCAGGCGCCGTGGGCCGGGCGTGGCGGCAGCGGATACAGAACCGCGTTGCGCAGTTGCTCGCTGGCAGCCGGTGCGGCCGGCGCGGCAAGAAAGGCAAAAGGAACGCGCTCGCCGCGCCCGTCGACGACGCGCAGGTCGCGCAGATCGGCCTGCAACGAGCGCGCGTACACAGAAGGCGGCAGCAAGAGGCGAACGAATGGCGCGGCTTCCGTGATCGCGATCGGCGCGCTGTAGCGCTGCGGCACTGGTTCGGCGACGGCCCCGTGAGCAAACATGCCCGTGATCAGCGTCAGCGCAGCGAATCGAAACGGGTCAGACCGGCGCATGGCACGACTCCTTCGCCGGCAACGGCGCGACGTAACCGATGATCAGCATGAGCAACCCGACGCCGATGAAGGACACGATGCGCGTCACGGTGCCGCTGCCCGACAGATCGACGAGAAGCAGCTTGAGCACGACGGCGGCGAGCAACACCGCGCCGGCAACCCATGGCAGCCTTGCCGCGCGATGCGCCGCCACCCACATCGAAATGAGGGCGGTCGTCGTCCAGAGCAGAGTGATGCCCGTCTGCACGGCGAGTGAGTTGCTCCAGGCATCGATGTGATACGGAACGCCGCCATAGTGGTGAAAGGCGCGCACCAGCATCGCGTTGAGCCAGATGAAACCCGCCGCGGCAACGCCTGCAAGCGGCCAGCCTTCGGCCCGCTCGGCGAAGCGCAGCCAGAGCACGATGGCGACCAGCGCCAGGGCGATGCCCAGATCGAGCGGGTTGATGAGCGGCACATGAGGCAGCGGTTGCGCGGAGCCGTCGGAAGCGAAATTGGCGACGAGCGTCCAGACACCCAGCGCGACGGCCAGCACGCCGCAAGCGCCGCGCGCGTAGGCGCCGGGTGCGGCGCGCATCGGCCAGAGCCGCAAGGTCGCCGGCCGGGGCAGAACGAGCAGCAAGGCGGCAGGCACCGCAAGCCAGCCGAGCCACGGCCACGCGCTCGCCGCATCGCCCCAGTAGGCCGTCAAGGCGCGGCCGATCAGCGCGCCAACGAGGGCCAGCGCCAGCAGGCCGATCGCATGCACCGCATCGGCGGCGACGCGCGGCCAGCGTGGCGCCGCCCAGCGCAAGACCGCGGCGTGAACGACAACCGCAACGGGCCAGGCCCACCAGCCGCCATCGCGCAACGGGTCGGCAATCCCTGCCGCGTCAATGGCGGCGGCGACGAACAGCAAGGGCGCGTGGGCGAGGGTCGGCCAGGCGATCGTCGGCCAGTCGAGCCGGGCCGCGATGAGCACGTAGAGCAGGACGATCGCGCTGGCGGCGGTCAGCGTCGCTGCCAGTGCGAACGGCCAGGCGACGAAGGTGAAGAGCTCGAGTGCCGCCGTCGAAGCGAGCCACAGCGTCGCCATCGCGACCAGCAGCGGTTCGGCTGTTTCTTCGCCGTCAGCGAGCGTAGCGGCCTGCTTCTGCCGGTAGATGAAGAAAGCGGATGCGAGGGCGGCGGCGGCAGCCATCAGGCCGTTGAAAAGATAGGCATTGAAGAGGTGGGTCGGCTCGCCGTAGCGATCATGGGCGAGCAGCATCGACAGGCCGGCGATGAAGTGCAGCAGATAACCAAAAGCGCGTGGCAGACCGCGGCCTTGGCGAAAGCCGATCCACACCAGACCGGCGCCTTCGAGCGTCCATGCGCCGGCGGTGCTGCGTGCATCGAGCGCGAAAGGAATCACGAGCGTCAGGAAGATGACGGCGATGGCCAGGCTGGCGTCGAACGTGATGCCGAGCTCGGGCCGCTTCTTCATCCAGGTGGCGAGAAAGACATAGAACGCGGCGAGCGCGAGGGCCGAAAGCGCGGTACCGAAAGGCGTGTCGCGCACCAACCCGTACTGCAGTGCGAAGGTGACGGTCGGCAGGCCGAACAACAGGCTGCTGTTGACCCAGGCATTGCCACGCGGCGTGGCGGTATCGACCGTGGCACGCCGCGCCGGCAGCAGCATGATGAGAACGAAGAGCAGAAAAAAGGCGACGAGGTAGCTCTCGCTCATGACGAACGCATCGGGCCGGTAGCGAAGCACGCCCCAGGCGGTGGCGATGACGAAAGTCGCGACGAAGCCGACGAGATTCAACGGCCGCCAGGTCTTGAACCAGGCGATCGCGGCAATGCCGGCGTCGAGCACGAAGTAGCAGGCGAAGAGGACGGCGGCGTTGTCGGAGCCGGTCGAGACGATGAGCGGCGTCGCGAAGCCACCGAGCGCACCGACGACGGCGAGCGAGCGCGCATCCTGCAGAACGGCGAGTGCAGCGGCGAGGCCGGCGACGACCACCATCAGGGCGAACGCTGGCGCCGCGGCGAGCACGCCGTAGAAGCGAAACGCGGCGAACAGCGTGAGATAGAGGACGGCGACGGCGCCGCCCTGCAGCACCTGTGCGTAGCCCGGTCGCGAGTTGCGCAGACGCCAGCCGACGGCAAGCAGAGCGATGGCCACGACGCCGATCGAGGCGAGGCGAACCTCGGGCGGCAGATGCGTGTGCTCAGCGGCGTACTTCGCCAGGAACGCAAGGCCGACGAAGAGAATCGCGATGCCCGACTTGACGATGGTGTTGCCGCCGACGAGCCAGCGCCGGATCGGCTCCCAGGCGCTCGGCCCTGCCGGCGGCAGCGGGTGGCCGGCAGCGGTTGGCACTTCGGACATCGGCATCGCGATCACTGGGGCAATCACGGCATCCGGAGCGACGATCGACGGGGCCATGTTCGTCATCGCCTCCGGTGCGAAGCCTTTGGCTGATGCGGACAAAGGCTGCGGTGCCAGTGGATCGAGCTCGACCCACGGTGCCACGAAGTCCGGCGAGGCACTCGGCACGACGGCCCGGTGCGCCAAGGTCACGGCTTGGCCGGTCGGCACAAGCGTGGCACGCAACGCTTCGATCTGCGCCCTTTGCCGCCACACGCTCAGCAGCAGCCAGCCGAGCAGCGCGCCGACAAGCGCGCCGAAGCCACCGTCGCCGGCGACGCCGATCAGTGCGCCCAGAACGATCGCGATCAGATGAGCCACGTCGACCTCCCGCCTTGTTGTTATGCGCGAAAACTCTAGCAGCCTCGCCCTGCGCAAAAGGCCCGCTGACGGGGGATAGGGCACTCGATCTCGTCGAGTCGCCCGGCCTGCGCCGCGCGGTAGCGTTCGCTGCGACCGTCAGATCAACGGCAATCGACGTGGACGATCTTGCCGACCAGGCCGAGCGACTGCGTCATCACGTCGCCGAAGAATTCGGTGTCGCCGACGAACGACAGCGAGCCGGCAAGCCGGAAGCGGCCTACCGATTGCGCGTTGCCGCGTACGTTCATGAAAGTCAGGCGCCGCTTGTCGCTGCCGTCGACATTCATGATCCACCAGTCGGCACCCTGCAGCTGGAACGGGAAGATGTCGGCACCCGCGCCGGTCATGTAGACGATGCTCTTGCCGTCAGGCGTGAAGGTCGGCGCCTGAGCGAAGCTTTCGGTCGTCAGCTCCCGGATGGCGCCGCTCTCGATGTTCATCGTGTAGATGCGCGATGCGAAGAGATTCTTCGTCACGTACGTGCTGTAGAACGCGATCGTCTTGTCGTCGGCGGCGATCGACTCCACCTCGCCGCCTTGCTCGACCTCGCCGGGCCGGAGGGTCCTGATGTTCTCCAGATGGGGTTCGGGCACGGCGACGAAGTCAGCGACCTTGAAGACGTAGGCTCCGGCGAACAGGTTCAGATCGAACAGGTGCGGCGCGCGCACTCGCTCGGTCCAGACGAATTTCATGCCGTCGGGCGAGAACGCGGCATGGGTGATGGCATGGTCGTAGCCATCGGGCAACTCGTAGAGCTTCCAGGCGCGGCCGCCGTCGCGGGCGACGAGCCAGTAGTCGGTGTAGGCGCCGTAGCCCGGGGTCGCGTCGACGGAATGCCGTTCGTGCACGTTTTTCTCGACCAGCATCGCCAGGTACTCGCCTCCCGGATGCCAGGCTGCCGGGAATTGATGTCGATCGTCGTGCCATGCGGCGAATGCGACGCGGCGCTCGTGGCTGCCGTCGGCATCGGCGATGAAGGTATGGAAGTGCCCCGAGGCCTCGCTCCTGCCGTAGGCGATGGTGCGGGTCGTGGCGTTCCATTTGGCACCGATCCGACCGTCGCTGCCAAAATCGACGAGCGCCGCCGGACCGTGACAAGCCTCGCTGCCGGTGACCTCGATGGCATCGGCACCAGCGAAGGCGAGCCCTCCGAGGCCCACGATCAGCGCCCGACGCATGATCGAGACGCCGCTTCGCGTCAGCGCGTCAGAAAGAGCGCCGATGTTCGAGCGCCGGCAATTGTGTGCGCACTTCGGCGATCCGCTCGCGCTTCAACTCGGCGCTGACGACGCCCTCGCCTTCCGGCAAAAGGGCCAGGACTTCGCCCCACGGATCGATGACGAGACTGTGCCCGAAGGTGCGCCGGCCGTTCTCGTGCCGGCCGCCCTGCGCCGCGGCGACGACATAGCACTGGTTCTCGATCGCCCGCGCCAGCAACAGTACTTCCCAATGCGCCGCGCCGGTGGGATAGGTGAACGCCGAGGGCACGCAGATCAGGTCGCACGGCGGCTGCATGAGGGCGCGATAGAGCTCCGGGAAACGCAGGTCGTAGCAGACGCTGAGGCCGACACGCCACTCGCCGGCCGCGAACGCGAACGGGGTGGCGCCCGCCTTCAAGGTGCGACCTTCGTCGTATTTCTCGCGCCCGTTGTCGTAGCGAAAGAGGTGGATCTTGTCGTAACGGGCAACGCATTCGCCGTCGGGCGAGAACACGAGGTTGGCGTTCATGGCGTAGCCGTCGACATCACTGCGGATCGGCAGCGTGCCGCCGACCAGCCAGAGGTGATGCCGGCGCGCCGTGTCGGCGAGCGTCTGCTGAATCGGCCCATCGCCGAACGACTCGGCAATGGCCAGCTTGTCGCGGTCGCCCTTGCCCATGAAGCAGAAGTATTCGGGCAGCACCGCGAGCCCGGCGCCTTCGCCGGCCGCCTTCTCGACGAGCGCGCGCGCCGTGTCGAGGTTGCGTTCGACGCTCGCCGTCGAGATCATCTGCAAGGCGGCAATTTTCATCGGGTCGTGGGCGGTGGCGTTTCAGCGACGGCGGCCGGCGGCTCGACGCCGGGCGTCGCGCCGAACATCGGTCGTTCGATACGTTCGACTTTCGGATCGTCCCATGCTCCGGTGACGCGAAACTCGCGCGTGCTCGCCGCCATCAGTGGTTTGCGCAGAAAGTATTGCGCAAGAAAGGTGCCGAGGCCGATGGCGGGGTTGATGATGGCGTAAGCCAGCGAGGCGGTACCGGCATTGATCTCGGGGACGACGACGACGCGGACATCTTCGGTCTCGTGCTCCAGGTCGGCCGATCCTTCGAGCAGGACGACCGCCGCGGAGCCGCGCATGCGCAGATTGTTCGTGGTCGCGATTCCCTGGCCGATGCCGACGTCACCGGCGACGTTGTCGAACGCGAAACCCGCTTCGAACAGGTCGCGAAAATCGAACAGCAGCCGCCGCGGCAACGATTGCAAGCTCAGCACGCTGAAGAGGCGCGCGGCCCCCGGCCCGGCTTTCAGGAACTGGCCGGAATCGATGGCGACCTTGAACTGCCCCGTCATGCGCGCCGTGTCCGGCGAAAGCGGCGAGCCTGGCCACGACACGTTGCCAGCCAGCGAGCCTTTGCCGCCGCGAATGACCTTGCCCATGCCGAGACGCTCGAGCAGGGCGCCACTATCGACGAGGGTCAGGGTGAAATTCATCGACGCACGACGTGGCCCCGCAGTCGCTGCGGCAGGGCCGGCTCGCCCGCCCGCGCCGCCCCAGGTTCCGCTCGCCGCGAGCTGCGCCTCAGGCATGACGAGATTGAGCTTGGAGAGCTGCCATTCGCGGACGCCGCCGCGGCCATCGACGGGGCGGTTCGCCGCTTCGACCTCGAGCCGGCCGAGATGCTTGCCACGCAGCTCGAAGTCGTCGACGACGATGTCGAGACCGGGCACGCTGGTCGGCTGCTCGTCGAGCAGGCTTTCGACATGCTCGGCTTCGCTTTTCGGCAGACTGAGGCGAGAAAGCCGCGCGTAGACGCGGCCCGCCACCCCGCCGCCGCCGCGCCGCGCCGGTCGGTATTCGATGTAGCCGTCGAGCTCGGTCGCATCGACGCTAGCGCGCCACAGACCGTTCTCCTGCGACAGCCCAGCCGTCAGATTCGTCAGGCGACGCGAGCCGTTCTCGAGCTCGCCGACACGCAAGGCGATAGTGTCCGGCACATAGCCGCTGCCACCGGCAGCGTCAAAGACGAGCGGCGTCGCAGTACCCGGCGGGGCCGCAGAATCGGCCAACAGCCGATCGGCCGCCGATTCCCAGGCGTCGACGTCGAGGTGCTTCAAGGCGATCGTCGCGATCACACCCGAGGCAGGCAGGGCGAGCGGCTCGCTCGCCTCGGGCGAACCGGGTTCGACGATCCGCATCGCGCCGCGCGCGACGCGCGAGGTGCCCCCCGTTTCTTCGCGAACAAAACGTGCCTGCAAGACATCGCCGACGTCGACGCGCAAGGTCTCGTGCTGCGCCTCGTCAGCGCCGCTTGCTTCGTCGACCGAGGTCTGCACGCGCAGCGCCAGCGGCGTCGCCACGGCCTTGCCGAGCGGATGCGGCAGATCGACGCCGAGACCGACCAGGTCGCTGGTCACGCCGATCTGCGCCCGGCCGCCGATGAAGGCCAGCGTCGCGCGATAGCTCGTCTGCCCGTTCAGCGACGTGCCCAGGCGCGCCAGCGAGCCGAATTCGCTGGCGTGGCGCAGCGCTTCAGCCGTCATCGTTCCCTGGCCATTGAAGCGCTGCACGTTGGTGCCTTGCGATCCGCCTTCGAAAGCGAGGTCGCCGCCGAGCACGTGCGCGCTAGCTGCCGCGACGCTGAACGAGGACTGTGTGAAATCGACGCGCGCCTTGGCGGCCGCCAGAAGCGGCGTATCCGGCGTGACGCGCACGTCGTTGCCGGCGAGTGCGAGGCTGCCCTTGACGCGGGTCTGGCTCGGATCGTCGAGTGGAATGGCCAGGGCGAGCTTGAGGTCAGCGCTGCCGCTGGCCGTCGCGTTCGCCAGCGCATGGCCGGTCCAGCGGCCGATCGGCGTCGTGTTGACGTAGCGCAGCATGTCGGCCAGCGCGCCGCGGGCGTTGCCGTCGACGTCGAGCTGGGCGTGCTCGCCGAGCTGAGCGATGGCGGCGTGGATCCGGTTCCACTCAACGCCGGCCAGCCGCGCCTTGGCGTTGCGAACCTCGAGCGAAGTACGCTCGATGACGAGTTCGCCAGATACCGCCGTCAATGGCGGCCAGGGCAACGGCGCCGGATCGCTCGCGACAGCGGTCGAGGCGATGGCCGGCACGCGCGGCGGCACATAGGCCAGTGTCAGGTCGTCGACCTTCGCAGCGATGCGGAATTCGCCGTCGCGATTGCTCTTGGCGTTGTGAAACGGAAAGTCCCAGAGATCGCCACGAACGCGAATGCTCGCGCTCGAGATCGTGCCGCCACGCACGGCGCGGCCCACATAGGTGCGCAAGGAATCGGGCAGGCCGAGCGGCAGGTATCGCACGGTGCGCGCCGCCTGCGCGCGGGAGACCAAGCCGTCGAGCTCGAGCACGCCGGGGTAACGCCCGCCACGCCCGAGGTCTGCACCGGTGCCGGTGCGCCAGGTCGCGCTCAGCTCGCCCTCGGCATCGGCGTTGGCGAAACGGGCGTTTTCGACCTTGACCGTGATCGCCGGCGCGTCGGCGCGGTCGGTGGGC
>JBDTIO010000052.1:0-5154 GCA_039936375.1 Caldimonas sp.
CCGGCCGGTTGCGCGAGCGCGCTGCGGCCCAGGCCGCCGAGCGTGGCCAGGGCCGCCGCGACGGCGGTGCGGCGCGAGAGGTTCGGGGTCGTCATGGAAGTCTCCTTCTGGGTTGGTTCTTCTCTGCAGCTGTCAGTCGACCTGCGCGCCGGAGCGCTTGACGAGCTCGGCCCACTTCGTCAGCTCGGCGCGGTTGAACGGCGTCATCTCGTCGGCGCTCATCGGCCGCTGCTCGACGCCTTGCTCGCGCAGGCGCGCCATCACGTCCGGCTGGGCCAGCGCGCTGGCTGCCGCGGCACGCAAATGTGCGAGCGTGGCCTCGGGCGTCGCCGCCGGCGCATAGAGCATGAACCAGGCGACGAGGTCGAAGTCCTTGACGCCGAGCTCCATCAGGGTCGGCACGTCGGGTGCGGCGGCGCTGCGCACGGCGCCGCTCGCGGCGATTGCGCGGAGTTTGCCGGCGCGGATCTGTGGCATCACCGCAGCCGGGTGATAGAACATGAAGTCGACCTGCGACGTCATCACCGCCGTCATCGCCATCGCGCCTTCCTTGTATGGCACGTGGATCATCTTGCCGCCGAGGCGCTGTGCAAGCAGCTCGCCGGCGAGGTGCCCGGAGGTGCCGTTGCCAGCCGACGCGAAGGTCAGGCCCTGCGGGCGCGCCGCCATCGCCGCCAGGTCCTTCAGCGACTTCGCCGGCGAATCGGCGGCGACGACGAGCAGCGTCGGCGTGTAGCCGACGAACGCCACCGGCGCGAAGTCACGCATCGTGTCGTACGGGATCTTGTGGAACAGCGCTGCGTTGATCGCGTGCGTGCCGACCGTGCCCATCACCAGCGTCCTGCCGTCGGGTACCGCCTTCGCCACCATGTCGCTGCCGGTCACGCCGCCGGCACCGGCGCGGTTGTCGACGATGACGCTCTGGTGCAGGCTCTTGCCGAGCGCATCGGCAACGACGCGGCCGACGGTGTCGGTGGTCGTGCCCGGACCGAAGGGAACGACCATCTTCAGCGGGCCGTCCTGCGCGTTCGCATGGCACGCGAGCGCAGCCACGCCTGCGAGCAGGCCGAACGCGATGACGGCACGACGAAGCCGAACGGGACGAGCGGTGTGGTTCATGGCCTGGCAGTCGCCCTCGATGTCTTCAACTCGTAGCGGATTTCGTCGTTGTGCTCGCCGAGCGTCGGCGGCGGCCGCACGTCGAGTGCGCGCTCGCCGTCGAACGACACCGGCGAGCGCACCGTGCGGAAAAGGCCCATCACCGGGTGCTCGGCTGACGCCGTCATCTGCATGTGCACGGCCTGCGGATCATCGAGGGCTTCGCTGGTGTCGTACATCGGGGAATTCGGCACGTCCTGGCCCTGCAGGCGAACGCACCATTCGTCGCGCGGCCGCTTCTTGAAGCGCTCGCCGAGCAACGCGATGAGCGCTTCCTGGTTCTCGATGCGCGCCCCGCGCGTGGCAAAACGAGGATCATCAAAGAGATTCGGCTGCTCGATCGCGCGGGCCAGCCCTTGCCAGAACTTCTCCGGCGACGACATGTGCAGCGCGATCCATTTGCCGCCGCCGCACTCCAGCACGTACGACTGCGAGACGCGCGGCCGGCTGTACGGGCCCATCACCTCGCCGGCCTGGAAGAAGTGCGTGAACGCGTCGAGGTTGAAGTGCGCCATTGCCTCGAGCATCGAGACTTCGACGGTGCGACCCTTGCCGGTGCGGCCGCGCTCGATCAGCGCGCCCATCACACCGTAGGCCGCGTAGAAACCGGTCAGCGAATCGGCAATCGCGGGGCCGACGACGCGCGGGTTCTCGGGATTGACGAGCAGGCCGAGAAAGCCGCTTGCCGCCTGGGCGACCGTGTCGTAGGCGGGCCGGTCCGCGGCCGGGCCGGTCGGCCCGAAGCCGCTGATCGAGCAGTACACGAGGCGCGGGTTGAGCGCACGCAGCCGAGCTTCGCCGACGCCGAGCTTTTCGGCGACACCGGGGCGAAAGTTCTGGATGTAGACATCGGCTTCGACGATCAGCGCGTCGAGCACGGCGCGGTCGTTGGCGTCCTTGGTGTCGAGCGCGATGCTTCGCTTGTTGCGGTTGTAGGTCTGGAAGTGCGGGCTGTACAGGCCGCCCTGGAAGGCGCGGAACGGATCGCCGGTGTTCGGCACCTCGACCTTGACGACGTCGGCGCCGAGGTCGCCGAGCAGCATGCCGGCGGCCGGCCCGGTGATGAACGTGCCCTGTTCGACCACCTTGATGCCGGCAAGCGTCTTGATCATCCTGCAGCACTCATCCGTGCTTGCCGAAGCCTTCGGGCAAGGCGCCGTCGTATTCCATTTCACGCGTCGCCTGGTACGACAGCGCGAAGCCGCTCGGCTGCTGCATTTCCTCGTATAGATGAGCGATGAGGCCGGCCGTGCGGGCCAGGATCGGCACGCCCTTCAGCGCCTGCACCGGAAAGCCGGCGCCGAGCAGCACCGCGGGAATGGCACCCGAGACGTTCAGCTTCAGTTCTTTCTTCAGTACCTCGGGCATCAGCGCCTCGACCGCTTCGGCAATGGCGACAAAGCGCAGGTCGGTGCCCGCCGCGCGAGCCACGTCGAACAGCGCGCCGACGCGCTCGTCGCGCTCCTTGTGCAGCGGGTGGCCATAGCCGGGAATCGACTTGCCGGCGGCGCGCCATTCGTTCATCACGGCCAGCGCGGCCGTGTCGAGCGCCGTGCCCGATTGCACACGTGCATCGATCTCCACATACATCCGGCCCGCCGTTTCCGACGAGCCCAGCACGACCGAGCCGCAGCCGAGGATGCCGGCCGCGACGGCGCCCTGCATCGCGTCGGGTGCGGCGGCGAAGGTCATGCGCGCCGCCTGCACGCTCGGCACGAGGCCGTGCTCGGCGATGGCGACCAGCGTCGCGTTGAGCACGGCGGCTTCGCCCACGCTCGGCGCCTTGCCGGTGAGCAGCAGGAAGAAGTGATCGACGAACGAGACCTTGCCGATCAGTTCCTTCGACAGATCGCGCCCGCGAATGACGATCGTGTGCTCGTTCGACGTGCAGATCGAGGTGCGTGGAACGGTCGCCTTGCCGATCTTCATGCCGCCACTTTCTCGGCGACCGGCGCCAGGCGGAAGTCGAAGCTCGCCGAGTGATATGGCCCCTTCATCTCGCGGCCGTCGACGGCCTTGCCAGGCGGATGCACGTCGAAGTCGACGACCAGGCTGTCGCGCTTGCCGAAGACGGCGTCTTCGTCGAGGTAAGGGCTGCCGCCGACGAAGACGTGCGTCGTCAAGGTCACGTGGCCCGGCGCCGAGACCTGCATGTGCATGTGCCCGGGTCGGTTGATGCCGCGGCCGGTGGTTCGCATCATGTGGCCGACCGGGCCGTCGTCGGGAATCGGGTAGTAGGCCGGGCGGATCGACCAATACCAGTAGCGGCCCTCCGCGTCGGTGCGAAAGCGTCCGCGGCCTTTCATCACCGGCTCGGGATGCTGCATGTCGTACTTGCCGTCGCCGTCGCCCGACCAGACGTCGAGCACCGCGTCGGGAATCGGCGCGCCGTCGACATCGGTAACGCGGCCGAGGTAGAGCGTCGGCTCGCCCGGCATGCCACGGCTGATGTCGGTGCCGAGCGTGAGGTCGGGCGCGCCCTTCCAGTAGAACGGCCCTTCGACCGTCGCCTCGGTGGCTTCGGTCGCGCCCTTGACGCTGCCGCTCGCGCGCGCCTGGGCCAGCGAAACGACCATCATCGACAAGCCCAGCGTGTCGGAGAGCAGGATGAACTCGGGACGCATGTCGGTGCAGATGCGGCCGATGTCGTCGAGGAATTTCAGGCCCGCGGCCCACTCGTTGGTCGTCAGGTCGACCTCGCGCGCGAACGCGTGCAGGTGCTTGACGAGCGAGGCCATGATCTCGCGCAGGCGCGGATCGGGCGTCTTCGCGAACGCGGCGAGCACGTCCTGGGTGAGCGTGTCCTGGTTGTAGTCCGACATGGCATGGGCCTCCTGGCGAAACGATAGGCGCGGGTCGGGCCCGACACAAATGATCGTTGCTCATCCATATGATCGACGGCATCGATTCGACCACCGGGTTTGCATGGAGCTGAGGCACCTTCGCTATTTCGTGGCGCTCGCCGATTGCCTGAGCTTCACGCGCGCCGCCGAGCGCGTGCACGTCACGCAGTCGACGCTGTCGCACCAGATCCGCCAACTCGAAGAAGAGATCGGGCAGACGCTGTTCGAGCGGATCGGCAAGAAGGTCGTGACCACCGAGGCCGGCGAGCTGTTCCTGGGCTTCGCCTCGCGTGCCCTGCGCGAGGTCGACCAGGGCATCGCCATGCTCAAGCCCGACGCCGGCGGGCTGACCGGCAAGGTGCGGATCGGCGCGACGCACACCTTCAACATCGGCCTTATTCCCGAGTGCGTGGCGCTCTTCCTGGCGCGCCACCCGACGGTGCAGGTTCGCGTCGACGAGCTCTCGGCCGACGAGATTGGCACGCGCCTGCACGCCGGCGAGCTCGACCTCGGCATCGCCTACCGGCCGAACGGCCCGACCGACCTCTGGTTCGAGCCGCTCTACAACGAAGAGATGGTGCTCGTCGTCGCCGACTCGCATCCACTCGCCGGGCGAAAGCGGATCCGCATGGTCGAGCTGCACCAGCAACGCCTGGTGCTCATGTCCGACTACTTCGCGACGCGCACGCTGCTCGAGGAATGCTTCAAGGCGAGCGGCGCGGAGCCGGTGGTGGTGGCCGAGATGTCGACCATCGCGCCGATGCTCGGCCTCGTGCAGCGCACGCAGATCGGCTCGATCGTCGCCACCAACGCGATCCCGGCCGGCATGACGGGGCTGAAGCTGATCCCGCTTGAAAGCCCGACCCCCGTGCGCACGCCGGGCATCCTGTGGCGGCTCGGCGGCCGGCAACCGACGCCGGTGCAGTCCTTCGCCGTCATTCTTCGGAAGACCGCGCTCGGCAACAGCCTGCGCCATGCCGGGCCCGGTTGAGACGATCGTGGCAAACGCTCTATCGCCGGGCTAGCGAATTCCGATTGGCGCCGCGGCACCGCCGACGCTACTCTCCTCGCTCACGCAGGAGATCCCATGGCCAAGACCGCACGTTCCAGCAGCGCCCCGCGCATCAACATCGGCATCAGCGACAAGGACCGC
>JBDTIO010000053.1:0-10263 GCA_039936375.1 Caldimonas sp.
CGTTGTTGAGGTAGACGTCGATAACCCGAGGCGAAATTGCCGGGTCAAGGAGCGCGAGGCGGTCGTAGACATTGGCGAGCACGGAGGTGGCGTTTTCGCCGTAGCCAACCTGGACCGAAACTTGGCCGACCTGGCGGCCGACGCAGACCTTGCTGCCGAGAACAAACGGGTTGTCGCCTCCGATCGGCTGCAGGTTGTCGCCCTCACCGATTCCTATGATCGGAGAGGCGAACTCACCAGCTCCCTGCAGCACGGCGTAAACGCCGGCGTCGAGAGCTGTCGTTCTCTCAGGACAAGAGTCGTACCAGGTGGTGTTCTGTACCGCGATGGCCGGACGGGCCTCATCGCATGTCGGAAAGGGCCGGGGCGGGACGTGCGCTAGATCGCGCCAAAGCTGGGTGATGGGAGGAACACACTGCGAAACCGCCGTCGGGCCGGCCGGGTTCGCCAAGCAAAGCAGGACCTTGCACCCGTAGTCGGAGGCGTACGCCGATGCACTGGCAAGCACAGAGCAGGCACAGGCCACGCGCCATGCCCGCTGCAACACTTGGTTTGCCATTGCCCTACTCCCGAAATGGAAAGTAGAGCTTAGGTAGAACTTTACCTCTTGTCAACAGATTATTGTCGAATGCCGCAGATAGTTGGTTACAGCTATCAATGTAATGTCTTCAGGCTTCTCATTCGGATCGTGACCTCGAAGGTTCGGGGACTGGTTACAGTTCCCTGGATTCCTCTCATCGGGATCGGACGATGCAACGACTCTTCAAATTCTTCCCCGCACAAGACCAGGTAGCACTCGACGTTGAGTTCCGACTGAGCTATCAAGAACCTGGCGCTCGTTACTTAGGAATTGCCTCGCTCTATGGCTTCCTTACCGTGGGCATCTTTTTCATTCTGGATTTTGGCGACGCCGCCACCCGTCTGGAAATGAGCTCCCAATGGCTTCGAGGATTCCTCTGCGTCGGATTCCTGGTGACTTTTTATCTGACTTCTATTCACCGGGGCTTCGTGACTCGCAACTACGCGCTTGTCATGAATGCCGCGGCGAATCTACTCGTGTGGGTAGGGGTTCTCGTCTCCTTTTTCGGCCACTGGAACGACCCCATACTCAAACTGGTGTTCTCGCTCGACATGACACTTGTCATCTGCGTGGTCCTCGTGTTCGGGTTCAGTCGTCTGACTGCGGTCCATACAGCGATCATCCTCGCGGTTCCGTGCATCGTCGCGCTGGCCGCGATAGCTGTGTATACGAATGGCACCTATGAAGCTTACTCGTCGGTTATGAGGATCGCTGTTCACTTGGCAATCGTGTGTGCCTGTTGCTATTCGCTACGCCAATCCATCGAGTCTCGAGAACGAGAGCTGTTTTTGCTAGCGAAGGAGAACTTGAGGCGCAATGTTTACGCCGCAGAGTTGGAGCGTGCCAGGGCGCGAGCTGAAGAGGCTGACGCAGCAAAGGGCCGATTCCTCGCCAACATGAGCCACGAAGTCCGGACCCCGATGAACGGCGTTCTTCAGATTCTTGAACGCATTCAGGCAGGTGCACATCCGGACAACAACGCGCTCATAGACAAAGGCCGTGAAGCGGGCGCCGCTCTACTGCGGATACTGAACAACATACTCGATTACACAAAGCTTTCCCATGGGGCAATGAACGTTTTTGAGTCAGCCGTCTCCATCCCGGACACATGCCAGACTGTCACAAGCTTGCATGCCGCTGCTGCAGCCGCCGCGGGGATCGAGCTTCGCCTGCGTCTCGACCTCGCGCCGAACGCGAGTGCCGTGCTCACCGACGAAGTGAAGCTGTTCGAGATCATCAACAACTTGGTGGCCAACGCCATCAAATTCACATCGGCTGGCTTTGTCGAATTGGAAGTCCGGCTCGACGAGGCGGCCAGCCTATCTTTTCCACATGCGACTCTTCGCCTTCAAGTACGAGACTCGGGACGTGGCATTTCTGAAGAAGAGCAAGCGAAGATTTTCGCGCCGTTCTATCAAGTCGACAGCAGCGAGTCACGCCGAAGCGGCGGTACCGGACTTGGCTTGGCCATCGTGCAATCGCTGGTCCAGTTGTTGGGAGGGAAACTTCGTGTTCAGAGCACGCCCGGCATTGGATCCACTATCAGCGTCGAACTGCCGGTGCAAATCACCGACGTTGCGGTGGATACCGCTGCTCGGCACAACGCTCGCATCATTCCTTTCCCGATCGCAGCTCAGCGAGAAGCCGGTCTCGAAGGGGCGCGGGTTCTTCTTGTTGAAGATAATGACCTGAACGTCATGCTCGCTTCTCAGATGCTTCAGGCGCACGGCCTTGAAGTCATAGTCGCTGAGAACGGTGCCGAAGCGCTCACCTCGTTTCAATCGATGCAGTTCAACGTAGTCCTCATGGACTGCCAGATGCCTGTCTTAGATGGATACAGCGCAACCCTTGCCATCCGCTCTATGGAGGCTAGTTACGGAACGCGAGTTCCTATCATCGCGCTGACGGCCAACGCGCTGATCGGCGACAGAGAACGGTGCCTTGAGGCTGGGATGGATGACTATCTGGCAAAGCCGTATTCCGAGAGTGCGCTCAAGTCGATCATTGCCAAATGGCTCGCTCCTGAACGTGGTTTTGCATGGCGTTCCGGTGGAGGGCCGGTGACCCCGCACGCACCACAATGACCACATTGAACATGGCTGAAGATACCGGAGGCGCGAACCAGTGCCTTCCTGACGTCGATGCTGCTTACCGCAACTACCTCGCCGATCTGATCATGGACCATGCCACGGATCGTGGCGTCCTTCGCAACAACCCCGAGGCCTACCGCCGTGTCATGGCGGTTACAGGCCGAACACTTGGGACGGTTAAGAACTGGCTCGCAAATCGGACCACGTCGCCGGACGTTGCCTCACTCGCGAGAATCGTTGACCACTGGGCCATCCCACCGGCTGCGATCTATCCACCGCAGCTTGCCGTGCTGCTCGGCAGGGCGTCAGAAGGCACTTTGCAATATGAGCCGCTTCCGAAGCCTGAGAGCCTCGGCGAGTACGTCCTGATCTCTTTCAATGCCGCCGCGGATAGCGAAAATGCCGCGCGAGCCCTGTCGAAGTACACGGACCGGCCTCAATCTGCATTGCTCGTGCGCCAGGTTGGAGGCGACATGGTCGATGAGATCCGTCCTGGCGAACTCATGTTGGTGGATGCTGGGCAAGAACACATCGATTCGAGTGGGATCTACATGCTGCGGATTTCCTCGCAAGGCTCCAATAGCATTACCTGCGTTCGCTTTGTCGAACGGCTACTTGCGCAGCCGACCGTCCGCTTAAGAGGGGGTAGTACCAGCTCTGTTTCAACGGTTGAGACGTTCCCTTTAGTCGATGGTGTGATCAGCGGCGTAACTGTCTTGGCTCGGGTCCTGGGTGTCTTAAGGCAACTTTGATGGCTCTTCGTCTCGTTCGCAGTGGAGCGTCCAGTAGCGGCCATGACGCCCTGCAGCTTGATCGATGGATGCCCACATGGGGCGTCGCCAAGTACGGGCTAGAACTGAAAGGGCTGAGGACTACGGCAGAGACGTTGGCCTCGGTGCTCAATGACGTTGCTGTTGCAATCGAGGATGAGGAAGTTGCTTTCGTGATCGTTCCGCACGTGTTCACTCAATGTGCCGACGTCACCCAAGCCCTCGCCATCGGTTCGAAATCCCCGATTCGGGCGCGCATCGTTTTTCCAATCAATCACGAATTGCTTTCTATTGTCCGGCTGGCCGATTGGGACACTACTAAGGCGGGCCTAATCCTCAACCTCGAGGATCAGACGACGCCGCTATCGGCATTGATGAGTGAGTCAATCGAAGCGATTCGTCTTGATCAGGGTTTCGCCGATCGCCTCAGCGGTAGTCTGAAAGGGGCTCTGATGCTCCAGATGCTTCGCGATTTGGCGCATGAAAGTGGGCTAGCCTCCCTTGGGCCCGTTTTTCAGACGACGAACGGTAGCCCAGGCCTACCAATACGTTTCGACTACGTCGTTGAGAACCCAATTCAGTAGTCTCGTTTAAGTCAATGTGAGAAAGCGCTCTGTCTGACTCGGCCAGCGTCTTGCCGCCTGAAACAGCGGCCGGCGCCACGCATGGCCCGAGAATGCCGCTTAGTGCGTGCGGCGGGGTGTCGTCGAACTGCAGAAGTGCAGCGGAAGTACGGGGCCATCGGTGCGCCGCGACGGCGATCAAATCAAGGGCTCGAAGCGAAGAGTGGGCCTATGGCGCCGCCGCAACATCTCGATCCCCCGAATGACAAGAGCGAAGCGGACCTAGAAAATACCCACTACGGCGAGTAGCCGAAGCGGAGGGGAAGATTTCCATGCGGACCGAGTCACTGAGCTTCACACTGCGGCGGGCGGACAGCCACCAAGACCTTCTGCGCGCCTGCCGCGTTCGCGCCGACGCTTACGGCTACAAGGTTCCCGCCTACCGGGACTCGATGGCTGAGCCAGATGCGATCGATGCCAGTCCCTGGACCACCGTTTTCCTGTGCGAGGACAAATCCACCGGTAACTGCGTTGGCACCATGCGGGTGCAGACGCGCACCCACGGCCGCGGCGAGCTCGAGCTCGAGCGCTATGTCACCTTGCCCGCGCACGTGCAACGCTTGAACTGCTCGGAGGTCACCCGCCTTTCAGCTCCGATCGGCGTCGATCCCTTTGTCAGGCTCGCCCTGTGGAAGGCCGCCTACCTCTTTTCACTCGCCAACAACGTGAGCTGGATCGTCATGACGGTTAGAAAGCCCGCGTTGATCAAGGCTTACGAGCGGATGGGATCGAAGGATCTGTTTACCGATAACACCGAAGGCTTCTGCCTGCCCTACGTTGGTGCGCTGCCGCACCGTATCTACGGGCTCGACATCGATAACTTCTACAGCTTCTGGAGCGACAGTCACCATCCTCTGCTCGCTTTCATGACCGCGACCCGGCATGACGACATCGAGCTGGTGGACCCTTCAGTGGAGCGCGGAGCCCACCCACTCCTCGTTCTCCCCGTCAGCCAGGGACCGGGCGTACTCGTAGAGCGGGTGGGTCTGGTCGCAGACCACGGGTGAAGCGAAGAGGCAGATCGCTTTCAGCAGCTCCTCGGCTGTGAAGGGCTTTGCCAGGAAGCCATCCATGCCAGCGTCCAAGCAGGCGCGCTTGTCGTCATCGGTTGGGCTTGCCGTTAGCGCAACGATGGGAATGCCAGTGATCCCGATCCTGCCTTCGATGTTGCGGATTTCCTTGGTTGCCGTCGGTCCGTCCATCACCGGCATGCGGATGTCCATCAGCACGAAATCGGGCCTTGGATGAGCGAACGCGAGGGTCAAGGCTTCGCCACCGTCGTGAGCGCGAATGACCGACGCGTTGAAGGTCGTCAGGTGGGCGGTAGCGATCAAGGCATTGACCTCGTTGTCTTCGACGAGCAGGACTCGATAGCCGTCTCGCAGGCTAGGGAGGGTGGGCGTCAGGGTAGGCAGCGCGTCAGCGGCAACAACAGACTGTGGCAGCGTGGCTGTAAAGACGAACTGCGATCCGACGCCGAGAGCGCTCTTGACGGTGACGTCGCCGCCCATGGCTTGAGCAATCTCGCGGGCGATCGTCAGTCCCAGACCCGTTCCGTCGGCCGGTCGGGTTACGGAATCGTCGACCTGCCGGAAGGCCTCGAAGATGTGCGTCAAGTGCTCGGGTGCGATGCCGGGACCGCTGTCGCGGACTTCGAACGAGAACTGGTCCCCCTGCTGCCGGACCATGAAAACCACCATGCCCGACTTCGTGAACTTGACGGCGTTGCCAAGCAGGTTGTGAAGCACTTGCCGCAGGCGGGCAGGGTCGCCGTGCACCCGGCAGGATGTGGCGACCTGAACGGATCGGCTAAAGCCGATCCCCTTACCTTCACAGCGAACGACGTACAGGTCCCCGAGGATGCGCAGTTCCTCGGCCAGGTCGAAGTTCGCGCGGTGCAGCTCAAGGCGGCCGGATTCGATGCGGGAGATGTCGAGAAGCGATCCAATGAGCCCCAGCAGGTGCGTTCCGGAGGACTCCACCAGGCCTAGGCGGTGCTGCAGGGCAGCGTCGCCGGCCGTTTGCTTGCGCATGAGCTGAGTCAGGCCCAGGATGCCGTGCAGGGGGGTCCGCAGCTCATGACTCATCGTCCCGAGGAACATCGACTTGACGGCAGCCTGGCGCTCGACCTCGCGCAGGGCGGCGGACAGCTCGCTGGCGTGTTCGGCCTCGCGCAGCCGCGCTCGCTCGGACTCCAAAGCCGAGAGGAATACGTCCCGGCCACGGCGATCAGAAGCGACGCTCGTCACGATCGACTGCAGCAGTACCAACACGGTGCCGAGTGAAACGAACAGACCGATGGCGTCGCCGCGAAAGGCAACGGCCACGGCAAGGGGTAGCAGCATCGGGCCGACATAAGCCATCGAAGCGTCGGCCATTGTCGAAAAGCCATGAGTGGCCATCAGGGCAACGCTGCAAAGCACGGCGCAACTGAGGGAGGCGATTTCGCTTGGGCCAAACGCGCACCAGGCGCCGCCTATTCCCCAAACAGCCCCGTCCAGAGCCAGAAGCGCCAACGTCACTGCACGTGCCAACGGTTCGCGCTGACGGAAACCCGCCGAGCGGAAATAAATGAACCCGGTCGCCACCCGTATCACCGAGACGCCGAGCTTGATAGCCAACCAGCTTTGGGTTGTGCTGGCGCCAAACCGGAGCGCGAGGAAGTTCGCTAGGACCACCGCCAACACGGAATTGATGATCGCCGCGCGGATCACATGGCGATGGACACTGACGAGTTGCTGCTGACGGAAACGCTGTCTCGCTTCGCCCTCCAACGCGCCATGCGCACGGGACCACACGGCCTTGAGCCGTTGCCGTAGACCCGGCAACACCAATGACTGGGACATATTCGACCTCGAGCGGTCAAGCGCTGTTGGCCGCCTGAGCGGTCACGCGTTTGTGGACCTTCGGGTCGTTATCGGCTGAAGCGAGCTCGGCTTGAGACTTGCGACGCCTTAGCCAGGCGCCTCAGATGCGAGCTGCAGCCTCGGATGAATGGCCGGGTCGCGCGGATGCGATGCGGCGATCGCGTGTACGGCGAAGCTGCAGGACTGCAAGTCCGAACCCGAGCGCGAACACGTTCATCGTGATCGAGTACACGGCCGCCGGGAGTGCGGCAAGGGTGACGTTAAGCACCGCAATGCCAATGTAAATCGCCTGGATCGCGTTGTGAATACAGGCCTGGAAAGCCATCGTGATCCTCAGCGATCGCTCCAGCCGCAGCAGCGATGCCGCGACAAACCCCAGGAGCAAACACACCCCGTTGAAGAGGAGGATGGCTCCGCCGATCTGGGCAAAGCCAGCCGAGAGCGTCGCCCACTCCTTGACGATGCCGGCGATGCTGAAAACGACGATGAGCACGGCGCTCAGGATCTTCAGCGGCTTGTTCAGCCGGGCAGCGACGGCGGGTGCCTTGGTCGCGACGAGCATTCCAAGCAGGACCGGGATGATGACGATGCCAATCGTCTGCGCCGCCTTGTCGTAGAGGATCGGCAGCGTCTGACCTGCACCAACGTAATACGCCAAAGCCCAGCTACCGAGCAACGGCAGCGTCAATGCGCATAAGAAGGTGTTGAGACCAGTGAGGGCGAGGTTGAATGGAACGTCGCCGCCGAACAGGTGGCTGTAGAGGTTGGCTGTAATGCTCCCGGGTGTCGCGGCGAGCAGAATCATGCCGACCGCGACGTACCCGCTCAGATGGAACGCCGCGTTAATGGCCAGCGCGATCAATGGCAAGACAACCATCTGGAGGATCAGGGCAACGGCCACCGCCGATGCATGCCCTCGCAGGCGTTGGAAGTCTGAAAACCGAAGCGATAGGCCAAGACCGGCCATGACGACGGCCAGCGCGGCATAAAGCAACTGCACGAGTGCGGTCGTAGACATGAAACGGTCCTTAGCTGAAGCGTCTCCAGCCAACTGGCGGTTTTTGGCAGATGCCGGCGGAGTTGTAAAGGGAGGAAGTCGCTAACGTCGACGCTTGTTGCCGACACGTGGCTGGCGGCTCGGCTTGCGATAGTCTTGGTGCCGTGCGCCCATGCGGTCCGGCGTCGAGTTCAAGCTACGTCCACTTTGCCTTCTGCCCGGGCTTGACGATGTCCCTGCAAGGAGCGTTGCACCTGAGTCCTATAGATTGCCTTGCGCTTGCCAGGTCCACTTCGTACGACAGCCAAGGTGTCTGCCGGAGCTCGCCTCCATTCAAAGATCATTATCCCAGAGGCAGCTGACGCCGGGTCCGTCGACTCTTTAGACGACGGCCTTCTAGCGGCAGAAAGTCGCTGAGCCTTGGCTATAGTTCTGGGCGTGAAAGCCTTGGACGACACCACGCCAAACCCCTCCCAGTGGGACCAGGACGGCGCCGAGTACGTCCGCTCGAACGAAGAGTGGGTGGCGCGCTTCGCTCGCGACTTGGCCAGTCGACTTCGAGGCGTCACCCTCGATCAGGCATTTGCGCTGGGGCAAGAGCTTTCGCTCGACGACCATCTGCGAGCACTTTCTCCGGAGCGGGCGGCCGCGGACATGGCGTCGTCGCCTTAGTGAGCGAGCCGCTGGCGTGGGTTCCGGCGCGATCCATGATCTTCGTTGCGAGACGCTCGACTTCATCGAGCGTGAGACGAATATCGCCGGCGCTCGGCGCTGCAGAGTCGGCGCAAGACCGCCAGGTCTACTTGAAGCTTCCGCCCAGAGAAGGCGACGCGCGCTGCTATGCAAAGACTCCGCGCTGTCGGAAAATGAGCGGGTCGACCCTGGGGGAATCGTGAATGTACGGAGTGGATCTTTCGTGGAGGACCAGGACCGTGGCCTACCTTCTCAACTACGTCGCAGGGCTCGTGGTTTTCGTCATTGGAATTGTCTGTGTGTCACTTCGTGCGCCCATAGCTCTTCGGGTGCGCGACGTACTCGAGTCGGGCGAAAGCGGCTCTCCGCAGATGGAATCGAAGGGATCGGTGTCCGTTGGCTTTCATGGTTCCGGAGCAGCTGCCATCGATTGGTTGCCGTTCCTGGCGCTCGCCTTGGTCTATGTCGTAGTATGGACCAAGCTTTTCGCCCATCTCGACGGTTTAGAAAAGGATGAATGGGAGCGCAGCCCGCACGTCTTTGTCGGCGGCGCAATGGCGTTCTTGCTCGGTGTCATGACGCCGTTAGTCCCATGGCTCGAGAGTGATCCAAACTGTGGGAGGCTACCTGGGCAGAAGATTGCCGCCGGGACAGGTACGGGCTAGGCTGAGCGCCCTGCAAACTTTCCGGAGTTGCCATGCGACTCAGCATCGAAGCGCGCCTTGAAGGCGCAGATCCTCGTTTGCTTGGAGCGACTGTCCTTGTGTGCGAGCGAGGCGCCGCACACCTCGCAGCAAGCATTGCCAGCCGCCCACGTGGCACGTCCCGCGACGATGTTGACGTGTCGTTCCTGCGAAGGACGGCGAGCGGTCGCTCGAATCAAAGCGCTCGATGCGTGGCTGCTGCCACGGGAAGGCTACGAGGACTCGACGCTGTACTGGAACCTGCGACGTCTCTACTTCTACGTCGAAAACAACGCGGGGACACTCGTCAACTATGGCGCTCGCTATCGCAAGGGCCTGCCTATAAGCAGCAGCATCGCGGAATCTGCCGTGAACCAAGTCGTCAGCCACCGCATGGCCAAGCAGCAGCAAATGCGCTGGACCGACGAAGGGGCGCACTGCCTCGCGCAAGTGAGGGTGGCTGACCTTAACGGTGAGTTCTCAGTGCAGCGCCTTTCCAAAGCGCTCGCACTGGCAGCTGCTGCGAACTCGCCGCAAGCCCGAATAGCAGCTTGATTTGCCTCCCACGGTTTGAATCACTCTCCCTTGTTGATAACTCAGGCCTGGACAGGCCTCAGGGAATTCAGCTCGCCGGGTCCGGTGTCACTGTCAAAACGCAGCCGGCCGTCGCCGTGGGAGTTGAACCCGCTCAGACGTCTGTCGCCAGTGTCGTACAGCCGAACCAGCCCTCCAGCTTTAACGGCCAGACGGCACTTGTCGGCGAAGTAGGCGTAGCGAGTGTTGTTGGAGGATCCGGTGACGCCCGGGGTGCCGAGATTTTCAGGCCACCACGCCTTGTCCTTTGGCGATGGAGTCATCGGCGGCATCGGGGCCATCGGCTTCATCTCGCTCCTCAACCCTTACGGGTGCTTGACGACAAGCATATCGACCTGGCGGGTGAGGACGCCGCTGGTGGAGCCA
>JBDTIO010000054.1:0-6374 GCA_039936375.1 Caldimonas sp.
CGGCGTCGAAGTCGATCGACCTGTCGGCCGCTTACTTCGTGCCCGGCGACCTGACCCATTCGGCCCTGATCGCGGCGCTGAAGCGCGGCGTTCGGTTGCGCGTGGTCGTGCCGGGCAAGCACATCGATTCCGAAACCGTGCGGATGGCCTCGCGGGCCCGCTGGGGCGACCTGCTTCAGGCCGGCGCCACCATCGCCGAATACCAGCCGACGATGTTCCATTGCAAGGTAATGATCGTCGACGGGCTCTTCCTTTCGGTGGGCTCGACGAACTTCGACAATCGGTCGTTCCGCCTCAACGATGAAGCCACGCTCAACATTCTCGATGCCGCTTTCGCCGCCGAACAGACGAAGATCTTCGAGGCCGATCTCGCGCGCTCGCAGGTCGTGACGTTCGCGCAGTGGGTCGATCGGCCGCTGCGCGAGCGCGCCGGAGAGTGGGTTGCCAATCTCATCGGCAGCCAGCTGTGAGTAGGGCATTCATCGTGACAGGAGGGCACTGAAGGTGACATTCGCCATCGCTTCGCGCAAGAGGGTCGCGCTCCTGCTGGTGGCGTGTGCCGCGGCGCTGTCCTGGGCCGCCTCGGCGCAGGCACCGGCCGCGCCGCAGGAGATCGACGGCCAGATCAACGGCAAGAAGGCCCGCTTCGTCGCCTCGGGCGATAACGTGCTGTTGTCGGCGGCCGAGGCCGATCGCATCGGCCTGAGCTACCGAGACGGCAAGACGCTGTCGATCGGCGGCACGGCGCTCTGGGTCGTCACGCTCGGCTCGGTGACCATCGACGGTCGCGCCTTCCTCAACGCGCCGGCTGGCGTCGTACCGAACATCGCCGGCTACTTCGCGGCGCTGCACGCGCATCCTGCCGAAGCGGTGGCGCGCAGCCGCGAGACGAGGGCCGAGATCAACGGCATCGCGATCCAGGCTTACGACCTCGGCGATGCCGGCGTGCTGGTCTCGCCCGACGAAGCCCGCAGGGCCGGCCTTGAGGCCCGCAACGGCACGGCGCACGACCTCGGCTCCGCCCGTGCCTGGTCGATCGAGGTGCCGGCGAAGATCGGCTCTGCGCCGGCGCCGGCGACCGTCACGGTCACGGTGGCCGAGCCGGAAGCGTATTTCGAAGCGCTGATGGCGGTGGCTGCGAAAACGAAATAGGCGCGGCTCGTCGGCATGCGGCAGACCGTGCTCGTTCAGGCGCGCGTCCAAGCGTGCAGAGTGGAGCCGAAGCCGGGAGTGAGGATGACGGCGCCTCGCACGCGACGGCAGGTGGCGAACCCGGCGGGAACCGGCCTTCGTCGCGGACGTTAAGCTCGCGGTCCGGAGCCACAACGACAAGCAGGAGACCATGGCCGCGATCAAGTCGCGCATCGACTCGCGTTCAGACGAGTTCAAGGCCAACGCCGCATTCCTGCAGAGCCAGGTCGACGACCTGCGCGCCAAGGCCGATGGCGTCGCCCGGGGCAGCGACGCCAAATCACGTGAGCGCCACGTCGCGCGCGGCAAGCTCTTGCCGCGCGACCGCGTCGACGGCTTGCTCGACCCCGGCTCGCCCTTCCTCGAGATCGGCCAGCTCGCTGCCTACGGCATGTACGACGGCGAAGCGCCGGCCGCCGGCATGATCGCCGGCATCGGCCGCGTTCACGGCCAGGAAGTGATGATCGTTGCCAACGACGCGACGGTGAAGGGCGGCACCTACTACCCGATGACGGTGAAGAAGCATCTGCGCGCGCAGGAGATCGCGATGCAGAACCGGCTGCCGTGCATCTACCTCGTCGACTCCGGCGGCGCCTTCCTGCCGCGCCAGGACGACGTCTTCCCCGACCGCGAGCATTTCGGTCGCATCTTCTTCAACCAAGCCAACATGAGCGCGCAGGGCATCGCCCAAATCGCCGTCGTGATGGGCTCGTGCACGGCGGGCGGCGCCTACGTGCCGGCGATGAGCGACGAGACCATCATCGTCAAGAACCAGGGCACGATCTTTCTCGGCGGCCCGCCGCTCGTGAAGGCTGCCATCGGCGAGATCGTCACCGCCGAAGAGCTCGGCGGCGGCGACGTGCACACGCGCCTGTCGGGCGTCGCCGACCACTTGGCCGACGACGATCGTCACGCGCTGGCGATCGCCCGGCGCATCGTCGCCAGCCTCAATCGCAAGAAGCCCGAGACCGTCACCTACGAGAAGAGCGAGGAGCCGCTCTACGATGCCAAGGAGATCTACGGCCTCATCCCGCAGGACACGAAGAAGCCCTACGACGTGCGTGAGGTCATCGCCCGGATCGTCGACGGCTCGCGCCTCGACGAGTTCAAGGCGCGCTACGGCGCGACGCTGGTCACCGGCTTCGCCCGCCTTTACGGCATGCCGGTGGGCGTGATCGCCAACAACGGCATCCTGTTCAGCGAATCGGCGCAGAAGGGCGCCCACTTCATCGAGCTCTGCTGCGAGCGGCGCGTGCCGCTGCTGTTCCTGCAGAACATCACCGGCTTCATGGTCGGCAAGAAAGTCGAGAACGCCGGCATCGCCCGCGACGGCGCCAAGATGGTGACGGCCGTTGCCACCGCGCAGGTGCCCAAGCTGACGGTGCTGATCGGCGGCTCGTTCGGCGCCGGCAATTACGGCATGTGCGGCCGCGCCTACTCGCCGCGATTTTTGTGGATGTGGCCGAACGCTCGCATCAGCGTCATGGGCGGCGAGCAGGCCTCGGCGGTGCTCGCGACGGTCAAGCGCGACGGCATCGAGACGCGTGGCGGCACGTGGTCGGCCGAGGAGGAGCGCGCCTTCAAGGCGCCGCTGCTCGCCCAGTACGAGCACCAGGGCCACCCGTACTACGCCAGCGCGCGCCTCTGGGACGACGGCGTGATCGACCCGGCCGAGACACGCCGCGTCCTCGGCCTGTCCCTGGCGGCGACGCTGAACGGGCCGATCCCGGCGACCAAGTTCGGCATCTTCCGGATGTAGGGCCGAACATGTTCAAGAAAATCTTGATTGCCAATCGGGGCGAGATCGCCTGCCGTGTCATCAAGACGGCGCGGCGGATGGGCATCGCGACGGTTGCCGTGTACTCCGACGCCGACGCAAAAGCACGCCACGTGCGCCTGGCCGACGAGGCCGTGCACATCGGCGCGGCCGAGGCACGCGAGTCGTACCTCGTCGGCGACAGGATCATCGCCGCGGCGAAAGCCACGGGGGCGCAGGCGGTCCATCCCGGCTACGGCTTTCTCTCCGAGAACGACGCCTTCGCCGAACGTTGCGCCAAGGAAGGCATCGTCTTCATCGGGCCGCCGGCGTCGGCGATCCGGGCGATGGGCTCGAAGGCGGCGGCCAAGACGCTGATGGGCAACGCCGGTGTGCCGCTCACGCCCGGCTACCACGGCGACGCCCAGGAGCCCGCGCTGCTGGCCGCCGAGGCGGCGAAGATCGGCTATCCGGTGCTCATCAAGGCGAGCGCCGGCGGTGGCGGCAAGGGCATGCGCCGGGTCGACGCGGCGGCCGATTTCGCGGCCGCGCTGGCGTCGTGCCAGCGTGAAGCGAAGAGCGCCTTCGGCGACGACCGCGTTCTTGTCGAGCAATACGTGCTCAAGCCGCGGCACATCGAGATTCAGGTCTTCGCCGACACGTTCGGCGATTGCGTCTACCTGTTCGAGCGCGACTGCTCGGTGCAGCGGCGCCACCAGAAGGTGCTCGAGGAAGCGCCGGCGCCGGGCATGACGGCCGAGCGGCGTGCCGCGATGGGCCAGGCCGCGGTCGAGGCAGCCAAGGCGGCGGGCTACGTCGGCGCCGGCACGGTCGAGTTCATCTCGCATCCCGACGGCCGCTTCTATTTCATGGAGATGAACACGCGGCTGCAGGTCGAGCACCCGGTGACTGAGATGATCACCGGGCTCGATCTGGTCGAGTGGCAGTTGCGCGTCGCCTCCGGCGAGCGGCTGCCGTTGCGCCAGGACGAGCTCGCCATCCACGGCCACGCCATCGAGGCGCGCATCTACGCCGAGGATCCCGATCGCGGCTTCCTGCCGCAGGCCGGCAAGTTGGTGCACCTGCGGGCGCCCGAGGGGAGCGACGAGGTCCGGGTCGACAGCGGCGTCGAGGAGGGCGACTCGATCACGCCGTTCTACGACCCGATGATCGCCAAGCTGATCGTGCACGGGCCCGACCGCGCCGCGGCACTGGCGCGGCTGCGGACCGCGCTGGCCGAGTACCGGATCGTCGGCGTCTCGAACAACGTCGAGTTTCTCGGCCGGCTGGTCGCGACACGGTCGTTCGTCCGTGCCGAGCTCGACACGGCGCTGATCGAGCGCGAGCACGACGCGCTCTTTCCGCCGATCGGCGAGCCGCGGCGCATCGTCTTTCTCGTCGCCGCGTTGGCCGAGGCCGAGAGAGCGGCTGCCGAGTCGTGGGTCGCGGCGCCGCATGGACTCGCCGAGGCGTCGCCGTGGCGCGAGCTCGACGCCTGGCGACTGAACGGCCGCGGCTGGTGGCGCATGGGCTTTCGCAGCGGTGAGACGCTGCGCGAGGTCGATGCTGCGGCGCTGACGCAAGGCGGCTGGGAGCTCGAGATCGACGGCGAGCGCAGCGCGGCCTCGGGGTCGCTCACGCTTTACGGTGAGCTCGAAGGAAGGATCGGCGACCGGCGCGTCGTTGCCGGCGTGATTGCGCAGGGCGATCGGCGCCACGTCTTCTTCGAAGGCCGCAGCCACGTGCTCGGCTATGCCGACGCGCTCGGGGTCGCCGGCGACGCGCACGAGGAAGAAGGCAGCGGCCTCGTCTCGCCGATGCCGGGCAAGGTGATCGCGCTGATCGCCGCGCCCGGCGCCGTGGTGGCAAAGGGCGCACCGCTGCTGGTGCTCGAAGCGATGAAGATGGAGCACACGATCAGCGCGCCGCGCGCCGGCACCGTCAAGAGTTTTCGCTTCGCCGCCGGCGATCAGGTCAGCGAGGGCGTCGAGCTGGTCGAGTTCGAGTAGGACGGGAATAGAGCGTCGACCGCCGCGGCGGGATCGCCGCCGCGCCGGAAGGCGAGCATGACGACGCCGCCGGCGCCGAGGGTCGCCACCGTGATCGCTTTTTTCGGGCACGCGCCCATGCACGAAGTGAGCACGACGCGCGGCCGGTTCAGGCGGGCGTCACGGCACGCCCGGCGAAGCTCCTTGGCGAGGCCCTTCGCGGCCAGCCGCTTCGGCCCCTTGCTTCGCTTCTCGCAGGCCTTGCAGACCATCACTACCGTCATCCAGCCGGCCCGCAGCAGCCGCGGCTCGCTGGCGGCGGCCCGTTGGCGATGCACGTCGACGTCGGTCATGGGCTCAGTATCGCGGCACCGCGGTCGGCGAGGATCTTGCACCGTTGATATAGTCACAGCGGTGATAATATGAGCTGATATCGGCCGGCATCGGCCAGCATGCGAATGGCGGCGAACGTGGACCGACTGAAGAATTTCGGGTTCCTTCTGAAGGACGTGAGCCGCCGCTACGTTCAGCGTTTCGAGCAGCACGCGGCGGTGATGTCGATGACGCTGGTGCAATGCCGGGCGCTGGTTCGTCTCGAGAAGAACGAGGGCATCAGCCAGGCCGGCCTCGCCGAGCTGATCGAGGTCGAGCCGATGGCGATGGTTCGCATCATCGACCGCATGCAGGCCGATGGCCTGCTCGAGCGCCGGCTCGACCCCGACGACCGGCGCGCCCGGCGCCTGCACCTCACGTCGAAGTCGAAGCCGCTGCTCGAGGAGATCTGGCATCTGGCCGATCTCACCCGGGCCGAGACCTTCGCCGGCGTTCCGCGTGCCGAACGCGAGGCCTTCATCGCCGTACTGGCGCGGCTCGACAGCAACCTCTCGGCCCTCGACGCCGCACCCGTCACCGCCGCGCGCGCGGCGAGCCGAGCCTCGAGCCCGCCGGCCGACGGCAGGAGCCGGTCGCGCCGCAACGCAACGAAACAGGAATCATGAACGCATCGACCGCCAGCGAGCAGGAAGCCGTCGCCACGCCCCTGCCGCCTTTGCCGCCTGTGCCGGCGCCGCGGCCCGCCAGGAGCTGGAAGCAGCGTCTGCGCCTGCCGCTGATGCTGTTCGGACCAATCGTCGTCGCCGTCGTCGCGGCGTACGTCTATCTCGCCGGCGGCCGCTATGAATCGACCGACGACGCTTACGTGCAGGCCGCGCGTGTCGCGATCAGCGCCAACGTCGCCGGCCGCGTCTCGGAGCTCGACGTGCGCGAGAACCAGCTCGTGCACAAGGGGGACCTGCTCTTTCGCCTCGACGATGCGCCGTTTCGCATCGCCGTCGACGAGGCGAGCGCGCAACTCGCGACGGCGCGCCTGCAGATCGATTCGCTGAAGGCGAACTACCGCCAGCGCCAGACCGAGCTCACCTCGGCGCAGGACACGCTCG
>JBDTIO010000055.1:0-9681 GCA_039936375.1 Caldimonas sp.
GTCAGGCGGCCGAGCGTGCCTTCAACGCCGAGCTTCCAGTGCCGGTACTGCGAGGGATCGGTTCGGTAGTCGACGCGGGGCGGGCTGGACATGGCGAATCTCCTTCACAAGGCACTTTATGCATGATAATGCATGTCATGGACAGCGGTCAAGCAGGGACTGCATTTTCCTGCATGCCGACGAGCTCAGCCGCGAGGGCCGTGAGTGCTGCGGCGCTTTGCGCCACCGAGCGGCCACTGGTGTCGACTAACGCGTCGGCCTTCGAGTAGAAGGCGGTGCGGCCGGCCAGGATGCGGCGCAGGTCGTCCATCGCTTCGCGGCTCGCAGCCATCGGCCGGGTGTCGCCCTGCGCGGCGACGCGGCCCATGTGCTCTTCCGGCGAGGCCTGCAGCCAGATCGTCGTGCAGTGGCCGAGCAGCTGGTTGAAGGTGGCCGGCTCGGCGACGATGCCGCCAGGCGTGGCGATCACCACCGCTTCGTGCGCCTTCACCGTCTCGTCGAGCGCGCGTCGTTCGTAGCGGCGATAGGCGGCCGTGCCGTAGAGATCGTGGATCTCACGGATGCTGCAACCGGCGATCTTCTCGATCTCGCGGCTCAGCTCGATGAAAGGCACCTCGAGCGAGTCGGCGAGCATTGCACCGAGCGTCGTCTTGCCGGCACCGCGCAACCCGATCAGGGCGAGCCGCCGGCTACGGGCCGGGTCGGCGTGGCCGCTGCCGAAGAGGCTGGTCAGCGCGACGCGGGCGCGGCGCAGGTCGGCCTCGCCACGGCCCCGCAGCAACTCGCGCAGCATCAGCCACTCGGGCGTGCTCGTCGTCACGTCGCCGACCAGCTCTGCCAGGGTGCAGTCGAGCGCGGTGGCGACCTGTCGCAGGATGAGGATCGAGGCGTTGCCCACGCCGTATTCCAGATTGGCGAGGTGCCGCTCCGACACCCCCGACGCCTGCGCCACGGCTTTCCTCGTCAGGCCGCGGCGGGCCCGGATCAGGCGCACGCTATCGCCGAGCGCGAGCAGGAACGGATCCTTTTTCGGCGCCTTCGACGGCAGGGTCTCGGTGCGACGCTTGGTGACGGCCATGATGCATTATATTGCTTGACAGGGGCCTGAGCCCGTTCTATCGTCGCCCGTTGATCCGCGAGCGCCCATCGCGAGCGAGCCCAGAGGAGACAAGAAGATGAACCCGCCGGCTGCCTTCAACTTCGCGGCTCACCTGTTCGCGGCGAACTCCATGCGACGCAACAAGCTTGCCTATCTCGACGACCGCGGCAGCCTCAGCTACGGTGAGCTCGAAGCGCACGCACGACGACTCGCCGCCGGCCTGCTTGCGCTCGGCGTGCGCCGCGAGGAGCGCGTGTTCCTGCTGATGCTCGACAGCGTCGAGTGGCCCGTCTCGTTCCTTGCGTGCCTGTATGCCGGCATCGTGCCGGTCTGCGTCAACACGCTGCTCACCGCCGACGACTATTCGTTCATGCTGCAACACAGCCGGGCCCAGGCGGCGGTGGTATCGGCAGCGCTGCTGCCGGCGCTGACGACGGCGACGACGAAAGTGCCGACCGAGCTCAAGCACGTCGTCGTCGCCCAGACCACCGACGTGCTGCCGCCGGGCGCGATCGGCTTCGACGCGCTCGTCGACAGCCATGAGCCGCTTGCCGGCCCCGCCCCCACGCACCGCGACGATCCCGCGTTCTGGCTCTATTCGTCGGGCTCGACCGGCAAGCCCAAGGGCACCGTGCACACGCACGGCAACCTCTGGTGGACGGCCGAACTCTACGCCAAGCCCGTCCTCGGCCTGACGGAACGCGACGTCTGCTTCTCGGCTGCCAAGCTCTACTTCGCCTACGGCCTCGGCAACGCGCTGACGTTTCCGATGTCGGTGGGCGCCAGCGTCGTCCTGATGGCCGAGCGACCGACGGCTGAAGCCGTCTTCAAGCGCTGGACCGCGGCTGATGCGGCGGCGCGGCCCACTCCGGACGCCGACATGCGGCCCACGGTTTTCTTCGGCGCGCCGACCGGCTTCGCCGGCATGCTCGCCTCGCCTGGGTTGCCGACGCGCGCGGCGGTGAAGCTGCGCATGTGCTCTTCCGCCGGCGAAGCCCTGCCGAGCGAGATCGGCCAGCGCTTCGAGAAGCAGTACGGCGTCGAGATCATCGACGGCATCGGCTCGACCGAGATGCTGCACATCTTCATCTCGAACCGGCCCGGCGAGGTGCGCTACGGCAGCACCGGCAAGCCGGTCGACGGCTACGAGGTGGAACTGCGCGGCGACGATGGCCGGCTGGTGGCCGAAGGCGAAGTCGGCGATCTCTTCATCAAGGGGCCGAGCGCCGCGCTGATGTACTGGAGCGACCGCGAGCGCTCGCGCGACACCTTCCAGGGCGGCTGGACGCGAAGCGGCGACAAGTATTCAAGCGATGCTGACGGCTACTACACCTATGCCGGCCGCAGCGACGACATGCTGAAGGTGAGCGGCGTCTGGGTTTCGCCGTTCGAGGTCGAGTCGACGCTGATGCAGCACCCGGCGGTGCTCGAAGCCGCGGTGATCGGCTCGGAAGACAAGGACGGCCTCGTCAAGACGAAGGCCTTCGTCGTCGTCAAGCCCGGTGCCGCGACCAGCGACACCGAGCTCAAGGCCTTCGTCAAGGAACGCCTTGCGCCCTACAAGTACCCGCGCTCGTTTGAGTTCGTCGACGAGCTGCCGAAGACGGCCACTGGCAAGATCCAGCGCTTTCGGCTACGCGAGCGAGAGCGCGCGAACAGGTGAGCGAAGCAGGCAGCGACACAGCAACGCGCTTCGCCGTGATCGACTGGGGCGGCGCGCTGCAGCGCATCGAATACCGGTGGGTCGGCGATGACCGCTCGGCGGTGCCGCCGGTCGTGTTTCTGCACGAAGGGCTCGGCTCGGTCGCGATGTGGAAAGATTTCCCCGAGCGGCTCTGCGCCGAACATTCGCTGCGCGGCTTCGTCTTCTCGCGCCCCGGTTACGGCCGCTCGACGCCACGGCCACATGACGAACACTGGCAGCCCGACTTCATGCAGCGCCAGGCCGACGAGGTGCTCCCCGCGCTGTTCGCCGCCGTCGGCATCGAGCGGCCTTGGCTGTTCGGGCACAGCGACGGTGCGTCGATCGCCTTGCTGCATGCGGCGCGGCACGAGGTAGCCGGCATGATCGTCGTCGCGCCGCATCTGTTCGTCGAAGACATCTCGATCGAAAGCATCGAGAAAGCGCGCGAGGCCTACGAGAGCGCCGGCCTGCGGGCGCGCCTGGCGCGCTATCACGAAGACCCCGACTCGGCCTTCCGCGGCTGGAACGACATCTGGCTCGACCCGGCGTTTCGCGAGTGGAATATCGAGCGCGAGATCGAGACCATCGCCTGCCCGGCGCTCGTGGCGCAGGGCGAGGACGACGAGTACGGCACGCTCGAGCAGATTCGCGCCATCGCCCGTCGATTGCCGAAAACCCGCTTGCTCATGATCCCCAAATGCGGACACTCGCCGCATCGCGATCAGCCCGAGCTGCTGTCGCGCGAAGCCGGACGCTTCATCCTCGAACACAACGACTCATGACCTGGAGACTCCCGATGCGAGCCACTCGAAATCTTCTTTCCTCCGTTGCCGCGCTGCTGACCGCGTTCACGGCTCTCGGTGCGCAGGCGCCATCGGCGAGCGGCCCGATCAAGATCGGCCTCATGCTGCCGTACTCGGGCACCTATGCGGCGCTCGGCACCGCGATCGAGAACGGCTTCAAGCTTTACGTGCAGGAACAAGGCGGCAAGCTCGGCGGCCGCGACATCCAGTACTTCAAGGTCGACGACGAATCCGATCCGTCGAAGGCGACCGAGAACGTCAACAAGCTCATCAAGCGGGACAACGTCGACGTGCTGGTCGGCACCGTGCACTCCGGCGTCGCCCTGGCAATGGCCAAGGCGGCGAGGGACAACAACACACTGCTCGTCATTCCGAACGCCGGCGCCGATGCGATCACCGGCCCGATGTGCGCATCGAACATCGTGCGCAGCTCGTTCTCGAACTGGCAGCCAGGCTACGCGATGGGCATCGTCGCCGGGCAGAAGGGCGTGAAGCGTGCGATGACGATCACCTGGGCCTACGCCGCCGGCACCGAGTCGACCAAGGGCTTTACCGAAGGCCTCGAGAAGGGCGGCGGCAAGGTCATCAAGGAGCTGACGCTGCCGTTTCCGAACGTCGAGTTCCAGGCCCTGCTCACCGAGATCGCGGCGCAGAAGCCCGATGCGGTCTACGCCTTCTTTGCTGGCGGCGGCGCGGTGAAGTTCGTCAAGGACTACGCGGCGGCGGGACTGAACAAGACGATCCCGCTCTACGGCCCGGGCTTTCTCACCGACGGGACGCTCGAGGCGCAAGGCGCGGCGGCACAGGGCATGCTGACGACACTGCACTACGCCGACAACCTCGACACGCCGCGCAACAACGCTTTCAGGAAGGCCTACGCCATCGCCTACAAGTCGAACGCCGACGTCTATGCGGTGCAGGGCTACGACGCGGCGCAGATCCTCGACAACGGCCTGAGGGCGGTGCACGGCGAGCTCTCGAAGCGCGATGCGCTCACCGCGGCGATGCACAAGACCGTCGTCGACAGCCCGCGCGGCAAGTTCACCCTCTCGGCCGCGGGCAACCCGGTGCAGGACATCTTCCTGCGCGAGGTCAAGGGCAACTACAACGAGTTCCGCTCGATCGCCGTGAAGGGGCTCGCCGACCCGGCGCGCGGCTGCAAGCTCTGAGCGCTCGTCGCTGAGAGTGGCGATGCCCTTCGCCACTCTCGCTTCGGCTCGCTGAGGTGGCGATGGACCTCTCCACCTTTCTCGTCCAGTGCCTGAACGCCGTCCAGTACGGCCTGCTGCTCTTTCTCGTCGCCAGCGGCCTGACGCTGATCTTCGGGATCATGGGCGTGATCAACCTCGCCCACGGCAGCTTCTACATGCTCGGCGCGTACCTGGCGTTCGCGCTGGCGCCGTGGTTCGGCGACTGGTTCATGACGCGGCTGGTCGTCGGCGTCGTCCTCGCGGCCCTGTTCGGCTACCTGCTCGAGTGGGCCTTCTTCAGCTTTCTCTACGAGCGCGACCATCTGCAGCAAGTGCTGATGACGTACGCGCTCATCCTCGTCTTCGAGGAGTTGCGCAGCCTGCTCGTCGGCAACGACGTGCACGGCGTCTCGGCCCCCGACTGGCTCTCGGGCAGCTTTCGCCTCGGCGGCCTGATGTCGTATCCGTGGTACCGCGTCTTCGCGTCGGTGGCCTGCGTCGTCGTCGCGCTCGCGCTCTATTTCGTCGTCAATCGCACTCGGCTCGGCATGATGATCCGCGCCGGCGCCACGAACCGCGACATGGTGCGCGGCCTCGGTGTCGATATCCGGCTGCTCTATCGCATCGTCTTCGCCGGCGGCGTGGCACTGGCGGCGCTCGCCGGAATGATCGCGGCACCGCTGTCGTCGGTGTACCCGGGCATGGGATCGAGCGTGCTCATCGTCTGCTTCGTCGTCGTCGTGATCGGCGGCATCGGCTCGATCACCGGCGCGCTGGTGGCCTCGCTGCTGGTCGGCGTGGTCGACACCTTCGGCAAGGTCTTCTTCACAGAGTGGAGCGGCGTGGGCATCTACCTGCTGATGGCGGTGATCCTCGTCTGGCGGCCTGAAGGGCTGATGAAGCGTGGCGCCTGAGCCCGCTTCGCCGCCGCTGTCCGACGTCCGGGCCGAAGTCGGCGCTTTGCCCGACATCGCGCGCCGCGAGATCGGCGGCTGGCGCGTGCCGGTGGCGGCGGCGCTGGCCATCGCGCTGTTGCCGCTGTTCGTGTCGCCCTATGTGCAAGACGTGGTCGTGCGCATCGCCGTCTACGCGATCTTCGCGCTCAGCCTCGAGTTCATCGTCGGCGGCGTCGGCCTCGTCAGCCTCGGCCACGCGGCCTTCTTCGGCATCGGCGCGTACGCGACGGTGCTCGTCTCCGGCGAAGCCGGAGCACGGCTGGCGCTGGTGTTGATCGTCAGTGTCGCGAGCGCCGCGGCCTACGCCCTCTTCGTCGGCGCGCTCAGCCTGCGCACGCGTGGCGTCTACTTCATCATGGTGACGCTGGCGTTCGCGCAGATGGCCTACTTTGTCTTTCACGACACGAAAGTCGGCGGCGGCAGCGACGGCATCTTTCTCTCCGTCAAGCCGGTGCTGCGGATCGCCGGTGCCACCTGGCTCGACCTCGGCGCGCGGCTGTCTTTCTATTACGCCGTGCTCGCCGCGCTGGTCGCGACCTACGCGGTGCTGGCGCTGCTGCTTGCATCGCGCTTCGGCCACGCGCTGGCCGGCATCCGCGTCAACGAGCAGCGGATGCGCGCAGCCGGCTTCTCGAGCTATTTCTACAAGCTGGCGGCGTTCGTCATCGCCGGCGCCCTGGCCGGACTCGCCGGCGCGCTGCTCGCGATCAAGGACGGCGCCGTCAACCCCGAGTTGCTCGCCTGGCAGGAGTCGGGTGCGGTGCTGCTGATGCTGATCCTTGGCGGCGTCGGCAGCCTGCGCGGCGCGGTGATCGGCGCAATCGCGTTCACGCTGCTGAAGGAGCTGTACCAGTCGGAAGAGATCGTCGGCCCGCTGGCTTCGCACTGGCAGCTCACGCTCGGCCTGACCATCATCGCCTTCGTCGCGCTGCTGCCGAAGGGGTTGATCGGTCTCGGTGCCCGGCTCGGATTCGTACGCCATGGCCGCGGCTGAACCCGCACCGGCGGAGCCGCTGCTTCGGGCCACGCGGGTGGTGCGCCGCTTCGGCGGCCTGGCTGCGGTCGATACGGTGTCGATCGATTTGCACGTCGGCGAGATCCACGCCGTCATCGGCACCAACGGCGCCGGCAAGTCGACGCTCGTCAACCTGCTGTCCGGGGAGCTAGCGATGCACGAGGGCCGCGTCGACTTCCGTGGTCACGACGTGACGCACTGGTCACAGCCGCGTCGGGCTCGTGCCGGGCTCGGCCGCAGCTATCAGCGCACGACGATCTTTCCCGAGTTCAGCGTGCTCGAGAACTGCCGCCTGGCGGCGCAATCGCAGGCGCCGCGGCCGTGGGCGTTCTGGGAGCAAGCTGGAGGCGATCGGCCGAGCGTCGCTGCGGCGATGTCGGCGCTCGACGCCGCCGGCCTGGTGGGCAGCGAGGCGCGCATCGCCGGCACCCTGAGCCACGGCGCCAAACGCCAGCTCGAGATCGCGATGTGCCTGGCAACGTCGCCGCGCGCCCTGCTTCTCGACGAGCCGCTCGCCGGGATGGGCGCCGAGGAGACCGATCGCATGCTGACGCTGCTCAGCGCGTTGAAGGCGAGCCAGGCGATCCTGCTCGTCGAGCACGACATGGACGCCGTGTTCCGGATCGCCGATCGGATCACGGTGATGGTCAACGGCCAGGTCATCGCCAGCGACCTGCCCGATCGCATCCGCGCCGATCGCGCCGTGCAGCTGGCTTATTTGGGCGACGGCCACTGAGTGATCAATGAGCGACCTCCTTGCGATCACCGATCTGAACGCGCACTACGGCGACAGCCACGTGCTGCGCGGCATTTCGCTCGAGATCGCGAGCGGCACGTCGTTCGGCCTGCTCGGCAGGAACGGCATGGGCAAGACGACCTTGATCCGCACCGCAATGGGCTACGTGCGCGCCACCTCGGGCTCGGTCGCGTGGGCGGGGCGGGCGATGACGGGCGCGCCGCCGGAGCGCATGGCGCGGCTCGGCATCGGCTATGTGCCCGAGGGCCGCGGCATCTTTGCCAACCTGTCGGTGCGCGAGAACCTCGTCATGACGGCGCGCGCCGGGCCCGAAGGGGCGCGCGACTGGTCGCTCGAGCGCGTGCTGGCGACATTCCCGCGCCTGGCCGAACGGCTTGGCCACGGCGGCCAGCAACTCTCGGGCGGCGAGCAGCAGATGCTCGCCATCGGCCGCGCCTTGATGACGAACCCGCACCTGCTCATCCTCGACGAGGCGACCGAAGGGCTGGCGCCGCTGGTCGTCGCCGAGATCTGGCGCACGATCGCCGCGATCCGCGCTGCGGGCATCGCCACGCTGATCGTCGATCGCAACGCTCGCGCCGTGCTCGCCCACACCGAGCGCGCGGTCGTGCTCGAGAAAGGCCGCGTCGTGCTCGCCGGCGATTCGGCTGTGCTGGCCGCCGACGGCGCGGCGCTGACGCGCCATCTCGGGTTATGACGACGCACCGCGGCGCGGCGACGCCCGGCCGGTAGACTGCTCATTTCGCATCCGCAGGCAGAGCGCATGATTCTCGAGATTGCCGACATCCGCATTCACCCCGGCCGCAACGCAGAGTTCGACGCGGCGATCCAGCGCGGTCTCGAGACCGTGGCGTCTCGCGCCGCGGGCTACAAGGCCCATCGCGTGGTCAAGGGCATCGAATCGCCCGAGCGCTACATGCTGATGATCTGGTGGGGCACGCTCGAAGCGCACACCGTCGGCTTTCGCGGCAGCCCGCAGTTCGCCGAGTGGCGAGCGATCGTCGGCCCCTTCTTCGCGACGCCGCCATCGGTCGAGCACTTCTCGCTCGTCGCCGAGTCGGCCGCCCGGGCGCCGTAACCCCTGCGGATCGCGGTATCGCGCCAACGGCGAGCGCACCTCGCTTCGGAGCGAGTCGCCGGGCCGCCGCCGTCTGTCTGCCGGCAATTCAGGGTCAAGGGGAACCTACCGGGCACGGCAGGCCTTTTACTGGGACAATAGTGCCCCCTCGCGAATGGCGCCCTGCCCCGGCACGGGCGCTGTTACTACCAGGATCGCCATGGCCACCCGTTCTTCTGCTTCCGCATCCAAAGCCCCGAAAACCACCCCGCCCGCGTCGACGCCCGCACCGTCCGCGAACGCCGCCAACGCCGCGCTGAAGCTGCGCCAGACGCAGGCCGAATACGTGGCCGCCAGACCGGCCGGCGAGCCAGGCGTCAAGCCCATGATGTCGAGCTCGAAGATGTACGTCTGCCGCCGATGCCAGGCCAACTTCAAGACCGGCGACGGCAAGCCCGACTCGCGTTTGCCCGGTCTCGGCAAGTGCAACAAGTGCCTCGCTGCAGCAGCCGCTTCTGCCCTCGCCGCCTGACTCGAAGGCGCTTCGTAAGCGCTGGTAACTTCACTCCAAGGCGGCACCGACACTGCCGATAAGTTCGTTCTCGCGAACGAACTTATCGCATGCCGACCCTGCTGAGCCGCCTGTTCGGCGCCGTGTTCGCGGTGCCGCTTCTCATCTCGAAGCCGATCCTGCGCTTCATCGAAACGCGCAAGCGCAAATCGGGCGCGTACCGGTTGCGCCCGCCGTCGCGGCCGTTCAACGGCAGCGAGCCCGGAGGCGAGACTCGCATGAAGCCGGCCTCAACGGCCGAGCTTCGGGCCATGCGCGACGAGATGCGTCGCATTCTCGATGCCGAGGAAGCGCATCGCCGGGTGTTTCGCCATCTGGCTCGCTTCGAACGCAAGTTCTCGAAAGGCGGTTTGCGCGCGATCGAGGAAGTGCCGGTGGAGCAACTTCGCCGGGCGCTCAAGGACTTTGAGGCGCTGGTGCGCAACTGGTCGTCGGCCAGCCTCGCCGACTTGCGCTCGCGCATGGCGGTCACGCTCGCCGACCGCTCGAGCGCGGCTTCGGTATGGATCGCCGACAACAGCGTCTCGTCGACCTATCGGCCGCGGCCCG
>JBDTIO010000056.1:0-4578 GCA_039936375.1 Caldimonas sp.
GTCCTGCTCGGCTGGACGCTGTTCGGTGGCCTCGACATGCTGAACACGGTCGTTCGCAACGCCGTCGGCATGCGCTGGGACGGCCTGATCTACGAGGTGGCGCTCGTTGCCGCCTTCCTGGCCATCAGCGGCCTGCTGGAGCTTCCGTTCGACCTTTACGCGACCTTCGGGCTCGAAGCCCGCTTCGGCTTCAATCGCACGACGTGGCGGCTCTGGCTGGCCGACGCGCTGAAGGGCTTGCTGCTGGCGATCGTCATCGGCGTGCCGCTGCTCGGCCTCGTGCTCTGGATCATGGCCGCGAGCGGGCCACTCTGGTGGCTGTGGGCGTGGCTGACATGGGCCGCCTTCAACCTGATTGCGCTCGTTGTCTTTCCGACCCTCATCGCGCCACTCTTCAATCGCTTCGAGCCGCTGGCCGACGCGTCGCTCGAGGCCCGCATCCGCGCCCTCATGGCACGGGCCGGCTTCGCCGCCAAGGGCCTCTTCGTGATGGACGGAAGCCGACGCTCGGCACACGGCAACGCCTATTTCACCGGCTTCGGTGCAGCGCGCCGGGTCGTCTTCTTCGACACCCTGCTGGCCCGTCTGGCGCCGGTGGAAGTGGAGGCGGTGCTGGCGCACGAACTCGGCCACTTCAAGCTCGGTCATGTCGCGCGTCGAATCACGGCGATGTTCGCGGCCAGCCTTGTCCTCTTCGCCGTCTTCGGCTGGCTCGCCGCGCGAAACTGGTTCTATGCGGGCCTCGGCGTGGCGCCGACGTTCGATGGCCCCGACGGCGGCCTCGCCCTGCTGCTCCTGATCCTGGTCGCACCGGTGTTCGGCTTCTTCGTCGCGCCGCTTTTCGCCCGCCTGTCGCGGCGCCACGAGTTCGAGGCCGACGCCTGGGCCGCGGCGCAGGCCGACGGCAATGCGCTGGCCTCGGCCCTGCTCAAGCTTCATGAAGACAACGCGTCGACGCTGACACCCGATCCCGTCTACGCACGGTTCTACTATTCGCACCCGCCGGCGGTCGAACGCCTGGCGGCATTGACTGCTTTGACTGCTTCACTGTCTGCGAGCGCCACGTCATGACCAATTTCCTCGAGCAGAAATGCGACCGCCGCGCAAGCGCCATGAGCGAAGGCGAGATCCGCAATCACCTGGCGCAATCGAGCGGCTGGCGTGAGGCCGAAAGCGCCATCGAGAAGACGTTCTCCTTCAAGGACTGGCTCGAGACGATGGCTTTCGCCAACGCGCTGGCCTGGGTCTGCCACGTCGAAGACCACCATCCCGACCTGCGGCTGTCGTTCAATCGCTGCGTGGTGCGCTTTTCGACGCATTCGGCGGGCGGCATCTCGCGCAACGACTTTATCTGCGCCGCCAAGGCCGATGCCCTCGTCGCCTTCGCCGGCTGAGCAGCAAGGACGGGTCGTCTCCGGCCACGGCCGGCACGTCGTCGTCGAAGGCGGCGACGGCCGCCGCGTCATCTGCCACTCGCGCGGCAAGAAGAGCGAATGCATCGTCGGCGACCGGGTTCGCTGGCTGCCTTCGACCGACGAGGGCGTGATCGAAGGCGTGTTGCCGCGCCGCTCGTTGCTCTATCGGCAGGACGCCTGGAAGACGAAGGCCTTCGCTGCCAACATCGACCAGCTGCTTGTCGTCGTGGCGGCCGAGCCGGTCTTCAGCGAGTCGCAACTCGCCCGCGCCCTGATCGCCGCGGCGGCAGCCGGAATTTCCGCCCGCATCGTCCTCAACAAGCAGGACCTGCCCGCCTTTGCCGCCGCCGAGGCCCGGCTCGCCCCCTACATGTCGATGGGCGTCGAGGTCGTCGGCGCGGCACTGAAGAAGGATCCGGCCCGTGCCGCCACACGACTCGAGCCGCTGCTGGCCGACAAGACCACCCTTGCCCTCGGGCCGAGCGGGGCGGGCAAAAGCACCCTCGTCAATCTCATGGTGGCCGACGCCGCGGTGCAGGTCGGTGAAATCTCGGCGGCGCTCAACACCGGCAAGCACACGACGACTGCGACCCACTGGTACTGGATCGACAAGGCACGGCACAGCGCATTGATCGACTCGCCCGGGTTCCAGGAATTCGGCCTGCGCCACATCCCCGCCAACGAGCTCGCCGCGCTGATGCCCGACCTCGCTCGCCACCTGAGCGCCTGCCGCTTCTACAACTGCACCCACGTGCACGAGCCGGGCTGCGGCGTCCTGGCGGCGCTCGAACGCGGCGAGATCGCCGAAACGCGCTACCGCATCTACCGCGAAATACTCGCCGAACTGCAGGGATAGGTCGCTAGCCGATCAGGTTGGCGAGCGAAAGCAAGGCCAGCAGCAGCATCCACAGCACCACCGAGCGCCAGACCAGGCCGACGACGCTGCGCAGGTGTCCGAGCTGCGGCGGCACGCCCGGCGTGGACCCTTCGGCGTCGGCCGATTCCGGCGGCGCGCCCGACTCGAAGGTCTTGGCGCGGTCAGGCGTCAGGCCCGGAGCCGATCCGCCGCCGAGCCGGATGCCGACCGCGCCCGCGGCTGCGGCCAGGATCACGCCCTCGTTGTCGTGCTTCCAGAGCCCGGCATCACGGCGCCAGCAATTCACCGCTTCCTCGAAGTTGCCGACCACCGCGAATCCCGACGCCGTCAGGCGCGCCGGCACGTGATCGAGCCAGCCAAACAGGCGCATCGACAGAGCCATCAGTCGTTCGTTGATGGCAATCGCGCCGTCACCGCTCTTGAAGGCCCAGTAGCGACTCGCGAACTCGGCCATGCGATAGAGGACGGCACCGGCCGGGCCGAGGCCGAAGCTCGACAGCAGCACGAACCAGAAGAAGACGCCGAAGACATGCCGATGCGCGGCCAGCAGCGAATGCTCGATCAGATGACGCAGGAATTCGGAACGCGGCAGCTCGCTGGCGTCGAGATGGCGCCATTCGCTGAGCAGGCGGCGTGCTTCGATCTCGTCGCCGCGATCCAACGCGCCGCGAATGTCGGTGAAGTAGTGGCTGAACTGGCGAAAGCCCAGCGTCACATAGAGAACCGCGACATCGAAGGCAAGGCCGAGCAGGCCGTTGACGCGGGCGAGCGCATAGAACACGCCCCACGCGAGCAGTGACGGCACCAGTGCCGTGACGCACCAGACGACCCAGGCATGGCTGTCGCGGCCGGCGTCGAAATTGCGTGCCGTCCAGCGCATCCATCCGGTCAGCGCATCGTGGATCGCGTTGCCGCGCGGCAGCGGCTTGACTTGCTCGAGCAGCAGGGCGAACAAGACGGCGAAGAAACTCATCGCGATCGATGATACCGACCGGGTCGCGCCCGAGCCTGCGATCCGTGTGCTGCTCAGGCAGCGAGGAAGCGGTAGAGATTGCGGAGCATGGCCGCGGTCGCGCCCCAGATGAAGTAGCGCCGCGGCGCGCCCTTCGTGTCGGTACCGGGCCACGGGATCGACAAGAACTCGCGTTTCACGCCGCTCATCTCGACGGCATGGCGCTGGTGATGCGCGGGATCCATCAGCCAGGCGAGCGGCACCTCGAACACCTCGGCTACCTCGAACGGGTCGGGCTTGAGCGCGAGGTCCGGCAGCACGAGGCCAACCACCGGCGTGACGATGAAGCCGGTGCCGGTCGCGTACGTCGGCAAGACGCCCAGCACCTCGACCTGATTCGCTTCGAGGCCGATCTCTTCATGGGCCTCGCGCAACGCGGTGGCGACGGCGTCGGCATCGAACGCTTCCGCGCGGCCACCGGGAAAGCTGATCTGGCCCGGATGATCCGTGAGGTGGTTGGTGCGCTGGGTCAGGAGCACTGCGGGCTCGTCGCGCAGCACGATCGCGATCAGCACCGAGGCCGCGACCGGAGCGCGATCGACGAAGCGCCGCTCGACCTTGGTCTCTGGCTCCCACGCAGGGGGAGCACCAAAGCGCTGGCGAATCGAAGCCGGTGCGATGCTCTCGGCGGCAACCGGCGGGAGGTGCGAATCGGATCCGAGAACAGGAAGCGTCTCGGGATCGAAAGCCAGGGCCATGCTAGGCGGATCGAGCAAGCTCTTGCCGCGGCCGGCTAAGCCGAGCCGCAGCAAATCCCGGCTCGGCGTGATACGCCGCCCGGCTTCGCCGGGTTGACTCCGTCAAGCCAATTTTTGCCCCAGCGAAAATCGGCTCGGCGCAATGCGCCGCCCGGCTGTGCGGTTGACTCCGTCAAGCCAATTTTTGCCATAGCGAAAATCGGCTCGGCGCAATGCGCCGCCCGGCTGTGCCGGGTTGACTCCGTCAAGCCAATTTTTCCTTGATGCGGGCTGATTTGCCTGAGCGATTGCGCAGGTAGTAGAGCTTGGCGCGACGCACGTCCCCGCGTCGCTTGACCTCGACCGAGGCGATCAGCGGGCTGTAGGTCTGGAAGGTGCGCTCGACGCCTTCGCCGCTGGAGATCTTGCGCACGATGAAGCTCGAATTCAGGCTGCGATTGCGCTTGGCGATGACGACGCCTTCGAACGCCTGCAGCCGCTTGCGCGTGCCTTCGACGACATTGACGCTGACGATCACCGTGTCGCCCGGCGCGAACTCGGGAATCTTCTTGGCGAGACGGGCGATTTCCTCGTGCT
>JBDTIO010000057.1:0-33763 GCA_039936375.1 Caldimonas sp.
GCGCGTCTTCGGGATGGCGCGACACAAGGCCGCGGTGCTCTCGTTCGCGCTCGAGGGCATCCATCCGCACGATGTCGGCACCTTGCTGAACCAGGAAGGAATCGCGGTGCGCACCGGTCACCACTGCGCGCAGCCTCTGATGAAGCGGCTCGGCGTCGCCGCAACGTCGCGCGCCTCGTTCGCGTTCTACAACACGCTGGCGGAGGTCGACGCACTCGTCGCCGGCATCCGCAATGTGCAAAAGGTGTTCGCGTGAGCGCCGACCCGAGGGGGCTTTACCAGGAAGTGATCCTCGATCACAACAGGAAGCCACGCAACTATGGCAGGCTCGAACACGCGAGCCACCGCGCGGAGGGGCTGAATCCGCTCTGCGGTGACCACATTCACGTGGCCGTCGATCTCGCCGGCGACGCGGTCGATGCGATCGCGTTCGAGGGCGAGTCGTGTGCGATCTGCAAGGCATCGGCGTCGATGATGACGGTGGCAGTGAAGGGCAGGAGCCTGAGCGAGGCCCGCACGCTGATCGACGACTTCGTCGACATGGCGACCGGCCGTCTCGACCAGAAGAGCAGCCCACGGATAGGCCGGCTCGCGGTGTTCGCCGGCATCAGTGGGTTGCCGATGCGGGTGAAGTGCGCGATCCTGCCCTGGCACACGCTGCGAGCCGCATTCGACGCCGTCGCAAAGGCCTCGACCGAGGCCGATGCGGACCCGATGCAGACACCGCCTGCCGATGCCCGGGTCTGAGGGCGGCCGCATCCAGGAAACCGAAATGCCGAAGATCGCCGACATCGAAGAGACGCCGAACCCGAACGCGCAGAAGTTCGTGCTCTACGAGCCGCTGACATGGGGCGTGACGCGTTCGTTCGAAAACGCCGAGCAAGCCGAAGGCGACGAGTTGGCGCGAGCGCTGTTCGCGATCGAGCACGTCACCAATGTCTTCTATGTCGACCGCTGGCTCACGGTGACTCAGGACGGCGGCGCCGACTGGAAGCAGCTGGCACGAAAGATCGCAGTTCCACTGCGTGCCGCGAAGGCGGCAAGCGATCAAACAGCCGCTGCGGTCGTCGCGGCGCAGGCGTCGTTCGCCCATCTGAGCGAGCGCGACCAGGACCGGCTCGACGAAATCAATCTTCTGCTCGACCAGCAGATTAGACCCTATTTGCAGGGCGACGGCGGCGACCTGCACGTTCTTGGCCTGGAAGGAGACCGCCTCGTCGTGCACTACCAGGGCGCGTGCGGCACCTGCCCCAGCTCGATCTCGGGGACGCTTCGCGGGATCGAGAATTTGCTACGAACGATCGAGCCGCAGATTGAAGTCGTCGCCGCTTAGGTCCGATAGCTTCCCGGCTCCGACCTGAAGGGAATCGCGAGACGGTTCCAACCGTTGATGGCGATGATCGCGAGCGTCAAATCGACAAGCGATTTCTCGTCGAAGTGACGTCGGGCCTCGGCGAACAGCTCATCCGACACGGCATGTCCCGAGATCCGGGTGACCGCCTCCGCCCAGGCGAGCGCAGCGCGCTCCTTGTCCGAATAAAAGGCTGTCTCTCGCCACGCGGAGAGGACGAAGAGTCGCTGCTCCGTTTCGCCATTGGCACTTGCATCCTTGGTGTGCATGTCCAGGCAGTAGGCGCAGCCGTTGATCTGCGATACGCGCGTCTTCACCAGCTCGAGCAGGGCAGGGTCCAGGCCCGACTGTCGTACATGGGTCTCGACTGCCGCCATGGCCTTGTACGCGTCGGGTGACGCCTTCTTGAAATCAAGTCTTTCCTTCATTACCTTCTCCTGTCCAGGATCGACTCTGAGCCGCAGTCTTCAGACCCAGCAGGAGACTTCGCAACACGACGGCATCGTTGTGGATTTCGTCGTGGGCGGAATAGACGAGCGTGACAGGCCCTTGCTGCGCCAACTCGCGCAACTGATCGTAGACCTCGGGATGCTGGCGCACCTCGGCGGCGAGCGCTTGCGGAATTCCGGCCATCGTTCGGGATCGTGGCCGAACCACTTTCTCAGTTCGGTGCTCGGGGCGAGATTCTTCAGCCACAAGTCCACTGCCGCCTTGTCCTTGCTGACGCCACGCGGCCAGATCCGGTCGACAAGAACACTCGTTCCGTCGGCGCGATCGGGGGGCTCGTATGCCCGCTTCAGCTTGACGTGGTCGGCTGCGATCTTCACGCTTTTCCCTGTCGCTCTCGGGTATCGACCAGGTGCTTCATGTGGCAGGGTGTGCGTGCTTGCTCGCGAACTGGTTCATTGCGTCGAGCGCCAGGTTGGAGTGCGCATAGGCCGCGCCGGCGCGCATCTCGGCGGCGACCCAGATCGCCTCCATCACTTCCTGTTGTGTCGCACCCTTTCGCAAGGCACGCTCGGTGTGGCCGCGGATGCAATACGGGCATTGCGTGACGTTGGCGACTGCGACGGCGATCAATTCCTTGGTCTTCGCAGACAGCGCGCCGTCGGCAAAGACGCTTTCGCCGAACGCCTTGAAGGCGGCGGCGATACCGGGCGCCAGGTCCTGGCGCTGGCGGTGCAGGTCCCTCGAAGCTTCAGGGTACATCGGGTCTTCCATGATCGACTCCTTCTTGAACGATGTCGCGGTCACGCCGTTGCGGCGAGTGTGCGCTCGAACTCGACCTCACTCCGCAGACCTCCGAGATCGCGGTGCACGACAGCGACGGCCAGCTTCCTGCCACTGGGCCAGTCCGAGGTCGTGCAGTCCCGTACCTCGGGGTGCCGTCGAGCACGACGTCGTCGAATCGTTCGGCGTGGCCGACATAGGCCAGGCTGAAGTCGTACTGCTCCGTCCAGAAGAACGGCACCATGTCGAACGGCTCGCGCCGCCCCAGCATGTTGCGTGCCGCCACCTGCCCTTGACGTTCGGCCACGACCCAGTGCTCGACCCGGATCGGCTCGTCGCCGAGCCGATCCGGCCAGCGCGCGATGTCGCCCGCCGCGTAGATGCCGGCAACGCTCGTCGCCAGGTACCGGTCGACGCGGACGCCGCGATCGATGGCGAGGCCAGCTTGCTCCGCGAGAGCGATCGCCGGCCGCACACCGATGCCGACGACGACGAGGTCCGCACGAAGCGACTCGCCGTTCGCCGTTCGCCAGCGTCACGGCGCGCTCGTCGATCGATGCCACGATCGTTCCGAGATGAAAGGCGACACCGTGCTCCTCGTGGAGCCCTAGCCTGGTGACAAGCGCAACGGCTTGCCGGTTGACACCGGTGCGATCGGCGACCATCGGCCGTGCGAACCCCGGCGCGGCATCGACGCGGCTCTTGGAAAGGGCGAGCTTTGCGGCGTCGATGTCGACCTGATTGGCCGTCACGACAGGCCTTTGCGGCTTTGTGGAGTGACCCGGCTTCGTCTCTCTCGCTGAATGCTTGCCGCGCAAGAACGAACAGCTCGTGCGCTCGCGAGCGTTCGATGCAACGGCTGCGTCAGTGCTGCTCTTGCAGTCGACGCCAGGCGAGGCCGGCCAGCGCGACGTCCTGAAGGCCGACACCGACCGACTTGTAGACTGTAATTTCGTCGTCTTGCCGACGCCCCGACGCAACGCCCGTGACCAGGGCCGACAGTTGCACGACCTTACTGGGCGCAAGCGCCACGGGATCTGCGAGCACCAGGTCGCCGGCCTCTTTCAGCGCCTGCCGATCCCAATCGACGGCGACGATCGAGGCTCGCGCGAGTGCCCGGTCATCGAGCTCGCGCGTGTCGGGAAGGCTGGAGCCGATGGCGGCAACGAATACGCCAGTCGGCAATCGGTCACCGTCAAAAAGTGGCGTTCTCGACCGCGACGCCGTGACGACGATGTCGCTGCCTTCGAGCGCCTCGTTCGCCGTACACGACCGAACGGAGACACCGCATTCGCGCGCCATCTCGGCGAAAACGGTCGCTGCCGCGAACGGGTCGCAGACGCGGATCTGGTCGATTGGGTAGGCCCGGGCCAGCTGCGACGCGTGTGCCCGACCCTGCACGCCGGCACCGAACAGGGCCAGGACTTTCGCGACCGGCCGCGCGAGATAGCGGCTGGCGATCACCGACGTCGCCGCCGTGCGTAAACGCGTGATCGCCGTGGCGTCCAGCGAAGCCAGCGGCCGGCCATCGACGGCATCGAAGAGGAGGATGACGAAACGGAACTGGCCGGCGATGGTGGTGTATATCTTGGCGCCGGCGAAGCCCTGGTCGGGCATCACCGCGCCGAGGGTCGAGAGCTTGACGCCCCCGGCCTCGGTGCGGATGCGCTCCTGCATCGTCGCCCGGCCTTCGCCGAAGCTTCGAAAGGCCTCGAGCAGCACCTGCTGCGCGTCGGCCGGGCCGATCAGCGCATCGACCAGCGCGTCGTCGATGTGCCGCATGCGTCGAGCTTGCGCCGCCGTCAGTCGAGCGTGATGCCTGACTTCTGGACGACTTCGGCCCAGTGCTTGCGCATCTCCGCCAGCCAAGCACCGGACTGCGCCTGGGTCAGGTTCGTCGGCGCGTAGTCGGCCTGGCGGTCCAGCTCACGGACCTCCGGGGTGTTCATCGCCAGGGCCACCTCGCGTGCCAGCAGTTGCACGATGTCGTCGGGTGTACCCGCGGGCGCGGCGAGAACATAGGCGAAGCTGGCGTTGAAGCCGGGGTAGCCACTCTCGGCGATCGTCGGCAGTTCAGGTGCGGCTGAAGATCGCGTCAGACCCGACACCGCCAGGGCCCTGAGCTTTCCGGCCTTGGCCTGCGGCAGGACGCCGCTGCCGACCGCGAACACCGAATCGACCTGGCCACCCATCACGTCGAGCACGGAGGCGCCTGTGCCTTTGTAGGGAATGTGCGTCATGTTGATTCCCGCTGTCGCCATGAAGGCGGCCATCGTCAGGTGGCTGGGCGAGCCGTTGCCACCGGAGGCGTAGCTCATGTGCGACGACTTCGCCAACTTCACGAATTCGGCGACGCTGTTGGCCTTGATGTTCGGATTCACCGCAAGCGCCTGGCTGTAGGTGACCGGTACCGCGATGATGGCGAAGTCCTTCGCCGCGTCGAAAGACATCTTCTTGTATAGCGACGGGTTGACCGTGAAGGTGGTGTCGAGCGCGAAGAGCAGCGTATAGCCGTCGGCGGGCGCCTTGGCAACGATGTCGGCGGCAAGATTGCCACCGGCGCCGGCACGGTTGTCGACGATGAAAGTCTGCTTCAGACGCTTCTCCACCTGCTGCAGGACGACCCGGGCAAAGGCATCGAGCGGCCCAGGAACGGTGCTGACGACGACGCGGACCGGCTTGTCCGGATAGGTCTGCGCAGACGCGGTCCCGGCCGCCATCGCGACCGTTGCGAGAACCGCCAGTTTGCTGAAAAGCTTCATTTCGAGAACTCCTGTTGAAAGGTGAACGCGTCGACGTGCAGGTGGTCGAGTTGCGCTCCATGGGCTGTGAATTCTTTCTTCGCTTCGTCGATCATTGCGGGCGATCCGCACAGGTAGATTCCGTGCTCCGAGAGGTCCGGCAGATCGGCAAGAACGGCCTGCTGCACGTGGCCGCGCCGGCCCCGCCACGTCGCGCCGGCCCGCGACAGGACCGGCACGTACTGGAACTCGTAGAGCCGGCCCTGCCACGAGCGAAAGACGCCGTCGAGGAACAGATCGGCCTCGGACCGCATGCCCCAGTACAGCCACACCGGCGGGCATTCGTCGTCGTCGAGAAGCGACTCGAGCATGCTCTTGATGGGAGCGATGCCCGTGCCCGTGGCAACCATCAGGAGCGGCCGGTAGTCGGACTTGAACAGGCCGAAGGGCCCCAGCGGGAATTCGATGTCGAGAGGGTCGCCGGCGCGCATCTCGGCCAGACGGTTCTCGGTGAAGCGGCCACCCGCAATCCGTCGCACGTGAAAGTCGACGACTCCGCTTCCCGGGATCGAGGCCATCGAAAAGCTGCGGTGCGTGCCGTCTGGCAGGTGCACGTTCATGTATTGGCCCGGGCGCCAGGTCGGGCCGTCGAGGCCGGGCACCTCGATCTCGAGGTGCAGCACCTCGCCAGTCAGCGGCCGTACCTGCCTGATGACGGCTGCGTGCCGCGCTGGTTCGGCGACTGCGGGCAGTTCGCGGGCGCTGCTCAGGACGAGTGCGCTGGTGGCCTTGGCCTGGCACATCAGGGCGAAGCCCTGCTCGGTCTCGGCGTCGCTCAGCGCCATCGGCGGTTCGTCGTAGCGGACGCTGCCCTGGACGATCCGGACGCGGCAGGTGCCGCAAGTGCCGAAAGTGCAGTCGTGACGCAGGGGGACACCCTGGCGCGTCGCCGCGTCCAGGACGGCTTCGCCTTCCCCCGCCTCGAAGACTTGTCCGGTTTCCAGCACCTCGACGCGAAAGCCCATTTGCGCTCGACTACTTCTTGATGTCGGCGTGAACCAGCACCGCGTGGCCTTGTGGCTTCAGCAGCTCGCTCAAGGCAGCCAGTGCGGCGACACCGCAGGCGGTGTCCTGCTCGCCGTTGCCGCCACTCAGGCCCACGCCGCCGACGACTTCGCCATCGACGACGATGGGATAGCCACCGACGAAAACCGCGAAGCGACCCTCGAAGCTCCACTGGATACCGAAGGCCTCGTTACCGGGTAGTGCTGGACCGTTCGGTGCCGTGTTGAAGAGGTGCGTTGAGCGCTTATGGCCGCTGGCGGTGAAGGCCTTGTTCCAGGCGATCTGCGGGCCGGTGATGCGTGCGCCATCCATTCGTTCGATGACGATCGGATGACCACCGGCATCGACGATGCACACCGACTCGAGCACGCCGATCTCTTCGGCCTTCGCAATCGCAGCCGTGACCATGTGGCGGGCTTCGCTAAGCTCGAGCGTGGCGGACTTTTTCAAGAGACTTCCTTTGGATGAAGCAGCACGCGGACAGGTCTCGCCCCGGCCGCGTCAGCAGCCGCGGTAGACGGTCTTGATCTGTGTGTAGAACTCGAGCCCGGCACGTCCCGACTCGCGAAATGTGCTGGTGCTCGAATGCTTGAGGCCACCGAATGGCGCGTTGATGAGGTTGCCGGTGGTTGTGCGATTGATCTTCACCGTGCCCGCCTCGATGTCGTGGGCAAAACGGTGCATGTGCCGCGAACTGCGCGTGACGATCGCGGCCGACAGGCCATAAGGGGTGTCGTTCGCCTTGGCGATCGCGTCGGCGTAGCTGGTGACCTCGATGATCGCCAGCACCGGTCCGAAGATCTCTTCCTGGGCGATGCGCATGGCCTGGGTCACGTCGGTAAACACGGCCGGAGTGATGAAATAGCCGTGCCGCAGATCGCCATCGAGAAGTCGGTCGCCGCCCACGAGGTGCGTCGCCTCGGCCCTGCCGATGGCCACGTAGGCGAGCACGTTGTCGAGCTGCGCGGCGGTGGCGAGCGGGCCGAGGTCGATGCTCTTGTCGATGCCGGGGCCGATCTTCAGCGCGGCAATCCGCGCGAGGAGTTTCTGCGTGAACGCCGCCTTCACCGACTGCATCACCAGGATGCGGCTCGTGCCGGTGCAGGCTTGGCCGCTCAGCGACAAGCCACCTTTGACGGCCAGGTCGACGGCCTGGTCGAGGTCGGCGTCGTCCATGACGATGAGCGGATTCTTGCCGCCCAACTCCATCTGCGTGCGCGTCGTCAAGGCCACAGCGCGGTGGATCTGCTCGCCCGCGCGCGTCGATCCGGTGAACGAGATGGCACGTACCGCGGGCGATTCGGTCAGCGTCGGGCCGACATCCGCAGCGCGGCCGGTGATGAAGTTCAGCACGCCTTTCGGCAGGCCGCTCGAGATCAGCGCCTCGGCGAGGCGATAGCCGCTCAGCGGCGCGTCCGACGACGGCTTGAAGACGACGGTGTTGCCCGTGACCAGCGCCGGCGCGATCTTGCGTGCCGGGATCGATACCGGAAAGTTCCATGGCGAGATCACGCTGACGACGCCGAGCGGCTCGCGTTGGCTGTAGACGACCATGTCGGCGTCGTCCTGTGGGTAAGTCTCGCCGCCGAACGACTGACCTTCGATGGCGTAGAAGCGCAAGGTTTGCGCCGAACGCAGAAACTCGTCCCTTGCCAGCACCAACTGCTTGCCTTCCTCGCGCGTCAGCTCAAGGGCGAAGCGGTCGACGTGGGCCTCGATGTGATCGGCAGCGGCGAGCAGCACCTTGGCGCGCCGGGTCACTGGCGTCGCGCGCCAGGCTGCGAAGGCCGCAGCGGCGGCGTCGATCGCGGCCTTCGCGTCGTCTGCCGAAGAGGCCTGGAAGCGGCCGACGAGGTCGCGGGTATCAGCCGGGTTGGTGTCGTCGAAGGTGCGGCCGGTGATGCTCGCCGTCCACTCACCGGCGATGCAGTTCCTGAATTCCTCGGTGGTCACGGGAGTCGTGTCGTCGGCCGGCATGGCGTGGGGAGAAGAAGCGCTCAGGCCTGAAGGAGTTCGCGGTCTTCGCGCGCCATCCCCTTGCCCGACGACATCAGGTCCGCCAGTGAAATCTCGCTTGCCACGTAGTCGTGGTACAGCGCCGTCGTGTAGAGCAGACGCATTTCGGCGCCGACCTCGCAGATGCGCAGGCAACGTTGCTGCAGATCGATCGTGTCGGCGTGCTGGAGCACGATCTGGTAGCCCCGTTCGCCGTGGATCTCGTCGGAAACGATGTGCAGATCGAAGAACTCGAGCTCCTCGTCGCTGAAGCCGTACGTCTCGCGCAGCGTGGGCGTCTGCCGCCGATAGATCGAAGGGACCTGCGACTCGAGGCCGACCACGAGGCCGGCCACGGCCACCACCGGGTCTTCGCGCATTGCCACGGCATAGCACCAGCTCTGCAGGCCGCGCGTCGTCGGCGACATGTTGTCGGGGTTGACGACACGCTCGCGCGTCGTGCCGCACGCTTCGGCGAAGCGGATCAGGAGGTCGGTATGGCGATCGCCGCCGATCTCTTCCTCGTACATGTTGGCGAGGAGGAAATCCTTGGCTTCGGTGAACTTGCCATTATCGAGCGTGCGCGCGTAGACGTAGGCCAGGTAGTCGGCGAACGGGCCGACGTAGTGATAGTGGTTTTCGGCCCAGCGTGCCAGGTGCGCGCGCGTCAGCCGCCCGCTCGCCCAGGCGATGCTGAAGGGTGCCTTGTTGGCGCTCTTGCCCTTGATCGCGTTCTCGAGCGCAGCGCGAAACTGTTCCTGGTTCATCAGTGCGGACATGGCGGTTCCTTGCAGAGGCGAAGACGTGTGAGGGGTGTCTTCAAGAATGAATACTGTATACTGCAGTGCCGATATGTCAACATCAGGGTCTGGCTTTTTACATCCTTCCACCATGCAGATGAAACTCGGTGAAGCACACGCGCCGTTGACGTCCATGATCGCCACGACGATCCGCGAACGCATCCTCAACGGCGACTTGGCGCCGGGCGTCCGTCTCGTCGAAGCGCGGCTGTCGGAAGAGCTCGGTGTGTCGCGAGTGCCGGTTCGCGAAGCGCTGCGCGCACTCGCCGCCGACGGTGTGGTGACGATCGAGCCGCGCCGTGGCGCCTCGGTGACGGTCTATTCGCCCGAGCTCGTCCAGGAGCTGGTCGAGGTGCGCGCCACTCTCGAGGCACTCAACGCCAAGCTTGCGGCCCGGCGGCACAACCCTGAGCTCATCGCCCGGCTGCAGCACATCGTCTCGCAGGGCGCCGAGATCGCGAAGAGCGACGATCCGAAGAAGCTGCACGACGACAACGTCAATTTTCATGAGGCGCTGGCCGGCATTGCTGCGAATTCCGTGCTGCGCGACATGGTCCGCTCGCTGCGCGAGCGGACGGCGCCGATCTTCGCGCCGCACAGCCGAAAGCGCGCCCGGGAGAACTGGGAAGAGCATGCGGCGATCGTCCGTGCAGTGATTGCCGGCGATGCCGACCTGGCCGGGCTGCTGGCTGCGCGCCACGTCTACAGCGCGGCGCAGGTCGTGCCACACGCGGTTGCCAACGAGGGCCGCTCCACGGCATCGGCGGCGAACGATGCGCCTAGTCCGGTGACGGCGTCGTCGAGTCGTTCGCCGCGGCCGGTTCGGCCCTCGCCGGGGCAGGTGGCGGCCCATTCGGCGGCCGCGGCTCCCACGAAACGCTCACGTCACCGTTGACCACGAAGGTCTGGCAGGCCATGCGGTAGCCCCGGGACAGGTCGTCGTCGCTCAGGTGCTTGCGCTCCTTCGCCTTGACCGCGTCGGTGTACTCCAGGCCCGATTCGATCCGGCACCTGCAGGTGCCGCACAGGCCCGCGCCGCACTTGAATGGAATGCCGCCGCGCTCGCGCAGCGAGACGCGCAGCAGGTTGCTGTTCTCCGGCGCTTTCACGACCTTGTCGCCGTTGGTGATGAACGTGATGAGCGGCACCGCAGCCTCAGATGTCGACGCGCACCAGCGCCGTTCCCGGATTGCCGGGCTGGATCAGGTGATCGAGGTCGCGCTTTGCTTCGGCGACCGTGGCGTATTTCTTCAGCAGCTTCGACGGCACGCGGCTGACAGTCGGCGGGGGCGCTTCGTCGATGACTTCGATCCTGGTCTCGCAGTCCAGCGCCGCGATCACGAACCGTGCCTTGGTGCGGCCGAAGAAGACGTAGTCCCAGCATTCCACGGCATGCATGTGCACCCCGATCTCGGTATGGAAGATCCCGGGCTTGTCGGTCAGGATCACGAACTCGGCCTCGTCGCTCATGACGCCGCATTTCTCTCGAGCGCGCGGTCGTCCTGCTCGAGCTCGATGTCGTGGTGAATCCAGACCTGGCAGAGGAGGCGGTAACCCTCGTCGAGCAGTTCGCCGAGCTGCTTCTTCTCCTTCCAGTTCGGCGGCGGCAGCTGCTCGCCCCCGGCGATGACGCGGCAGGCGCACTTGGCGCACTTGCCCATGCCGCACTCGTAGCGCAGATGCGGATACGGAAACTGGCGGATGCCGGTGCGAACGACGAGGTTCGTATTCTCCTTGACCTCGCCGGAGAAAACCTCGCCATGTTTGTGAAGAGTCACCTGCGGCATGACAGAAGTATACTGTATACCTTCGTGTCTGATTAGCGAACCGGCCGACGCTTCGTTTCGTGTCGGCGCCGCAGAGCCCATGTTCTCCTTTCTCACCGTCGACTACTCCTGGATCGCGCTCGTTGTGTTGATCGGCGCCTGCCTGCAGGGCGCCGGCGGGATCGGTTTCGGGATGTTCGTGGGTCCTGTACTGGCGATCGGCCGCCCCGACCTGGTGCCCGGTCCGGTGCTGCTTCTTGCCGGCTTGCTGTCGACGATGTCGGCCGTGCGTGAGTACCGTTCCATCGACTTTCGCGTCCTCGGCTACTCGCTTGCGGGCCGCATCCCCGCGTCGGTGGCAGGTGGCATGTTGTTCGCGCTCTTGCCCTTGCGAACGATGTCGATCGTCTTCGCCCTCCTCATCCTCGGCGCCGTTGGCCTGAGCCTGAAGGGCTGGCGCGTTCATGCGCGGCCGCAGAACTTCGTTCTCGCCGGCGCAGTGTCGGGCTTCATGGGCACTATCACTTCGGTCGGAGCGCCGCCGATGGCCATCGTCTATCAGGACTTCGGGCCACCGAAGCTGCGGGCGACGATCGGCGCATTCTTCGTTGCAGGCGCCATCGGATCTCTCGCAGTGCTCGCCGCTGTCGGCCGCTTCGGGGCTGTCGAACTGAAACTCGGGCTGTCCCTGGTCGTGCCGATGGCCATCGGCTTCGCGCTCTCGAACGTCGTCGTCCGGCACCTCGATCGTGCACGGACGCGACTCGCCCTGCTGGTGATGTCAGGCGTCGCCGCGCTGGCATTGCTCCTGCTCCAGCTTCGCTGACTCGGCAGGGCGAGACCCGCGCTGATGGTGCGCGACGGGCCGAGTGCATGTCTCCCAACTCGGCGGCCTAAGCCAGGAGCGTTGTCAAAGAGCGACTTGCCGCCAACGAAATGGTCGCCCGCTGCCGCCAATCCGGCAGTCGTGCTGTAGCGCTGCCCGAAGGGAACTGTCTGATGTTCGTCAGCCCTCAGGTCGCACCTTCGCTCCGGCTCGAGCCCGTCCAGCGCCGGACGGTGCCGGCGTCGAGATCGAAGAGGTCTAGCACGCGGCCGAGGGTGTGCGCGATCATTTCGTCGAGCGAGGCCGGCTTGGCGTAGAAGGCCGGCACCGGCGGCGCGACGATGGCGCCCATCTCCGTCACGGCCACCATGTTGCGCAGATGACCGAGGTGCAGCGGCGTCTCTCGGGCGAGCAGCACGAGCTTGCGCCGCTCCTTCAGGATCACGTCGGCAGCGCGAGCGATCAGCGTCGACGAGTTCGCCGTGGCGATGTCGGCCAGCGTCTTCATCGAGCAGGGCGCGACGATCATGCCGAGTGTCCGGTACGAGCCGCTCGAGATGCACGCCGCCATGTCGTCGTGCCGGTAGTGGCGATCGGCGAGGGTGATCACGTCGGCGATCTTCCAGTCGGTCTCGTAGGCCATCGTCGTCTGCGCCGACTTCGAGACGATCAGGTGCGTCTCGACCTGCATCGCCTTCAGCATCTGCAGCAGGCGTACGCCGTAGACGAAGCCCGACGCGCCGCTGATGCCGACGATGATGCGGCGTGTCGCCACCGCCGGATCGGCGTTCGACGCGTCACTCATGCTTCGGTCGTGGCTGACGCCAGACAGGGACGGCGACGATCCTCTTGTGGCGAAAGCTGCCGGTCGTCATGTCGATCTGGTAGTCCTGGTAGAGCGTGTGGCCGATGCGTTGCCGGATGCCGCCTTCGATCCGGCCGGTGGCAGCCACCGGGTGGATGACCTTGCCGATCTCGTGCACCGGCACGACCTGCTGCACCGTGATCTGACTCGTCCCGGTGTCGACGGCGACTTCGACGAAATGGGCCGCGAACGAGTACGACTTGGTCGGATGATAGGTCGCGCCGCCGACGAACCGCGCTGCCGGCGGGCCTTTCTTCGGCGCCACCGCGTCCTTGACCGTGATCGCGCGATCGGTGCCCACGACCTGGATCGTGCCGCGCACGCGTTCGGGACTGGCCATTCGCTTCGCCTTGCCGCAGGTCCTTCCGACGTCTCGATTCCCCGCGTTCCGGGGATAGGCGCCGCGTCGCCGTCGCCGTTCAATCGCTTCGTCTGTCCATTCGGCCGCTTTCTGATGCGATCCGCTGCTTTCGTCAAGGTCTTGTTGCTCGCCCTCTCGGCCGGGCTCGCCGCACCGGCGGACGCTGTTCGCGCCGCGGCGAGTGCGACGATCGTCGCCTACGTCAACGTCGCGGCGCTGCCCTCGACCCTGCCCGTCGCCGTTTCGATATCGACCGTGCGCGCTGTCCCATATGCCTACGTCACGGTGGCCTTCAACTGATGCAGACAAAGCGACTCCCTAGCGAAGTTCGCGCTTCGCACGCATGAGGGCCGCGATCGCCACCAATCCTCCGGCGCACAGCCCGACAGGCATGAATGCGAGCGCGGGGACGCCGCTGAGGTCCCACAACCTGCCGCCTGCGACGGCCAGGATCAGTGCGCCGCCATAGCTGATAGTGAAGGCGCCGGCAGCCGTGCGCGCGACGTCTTCGGAACGGCAAAGCGCTGCCGGAAGGGCCAGCCCCAGGATCAGCGCGGCCGCGTCCGAAAATCCGAGCAGCGCCGCCCAGACGACGGTTCCCGTACCGACCTGCAAGACGAGGCCGGTCAAGCAGATCAGCGACAGCAAGCCTGAAACGACGTAGGGCCAGGCCCGCCCTTCGAGCCTTCGAGACGCCGCAAGCAATAGCGCGGACGCTGGCAGCTGCCCGAAGTTGAGGGCAGTCAAGGCGCTGCCGATCAGGTCGGCGCGACCGGCGCTCGAAAGGTAGATCGGGATGAACGTGTTGGTGCTGAAGTAGATCGTGTTGACGCAGCAGAACGTCGCGCCGAGTCGCCAGACGAGCCCGCTGCGCCAGTCCGGAATCCACCTTTGCATTCGGTCGACACGGCTTTGTCCACCTCGCGGAGATCTCGGCGCCAGCGCGTAAACCACCCATGCGATCACCGCGACGGCGATCGACCACGCGACCAACGACGCACGCCATGAACCGCCCACCATCGGCAACACGACCGGGATCGTGAGCAACACCGGAAACACCTCGCCGACCAGGAGGCCGTTGGTGTAGACGGTCGTCGCCAGCGCGATCCGTCCCGGCAGCCACTCGCGAACCGCGCTCGGCATGACCGGCTGCATGATGGCCACGCCGGTGCACATCACGACCGTCGTGAGCAGCAACATGGCGTAATTGCTCGACACCCCACGCAGCGCCGAGCCCATTGCAACAATCACCAGCCCGCTGACGAGCGCGGTCTTCACGCCCAGTCGAGCAACGATGAACGACCCCGCGAGCGCCGCGATCGCGAACAGGGCGGGCGCAATGCTTCCCAACAGCGCGACCTCGGTCGCATTCAAGCCGAACTCGTCGCGAATTGCAGCGACGACCGGCGGGATCGCGAGAATCGTCAGACGCAGCGCGTTGCCTGCCAACCAGAGCAGGAGGAGTGCTCTCCACTGCCGATGTCTGTCAGCGGGATTCATGGAAGTGCCCGGCGGGTGCTCGGATCTCGCGATCAAGTTCATGGTGGGTATTGTTCCGCCATCGATGACATCGTCGAGCAGATCGCCGAGGGCATGGCGAGCACGATGAAGCAATGACCAGGAGGGCGCGGCGTCGGCGGCGTCCGCAAGCGTGCGGTCCTAGTCCCGATCGGGCGCGCCCAAAGGGAAGAAAGACCGGAAAGGTCGGGCCTCGTCCACGGCGCGGGCGAATGACGGGCGCGCCAGGAGGCGCGCGCGATAGGCGCGCAGGTTGGAGAAGCGCGGGGCGATTGGATGAGTCCAATCGGCATAGAACAGTGCCGGGGCTGCCGCGCAATCGGCCAGGCTGAACGCCCCGGCTGCGGCCCATTCGCGGTCGGCCATGGCGCCGTCCAGCCAGGCGTACGTCGTGTCCAGCATGGCGCGGGCTTCGGTGACGCCCTGGGCATCGCGTGTTTCGGGTGCGCGCAGGGCGTCGAAGACCATCTTCTGCACTGGCGTCGAAATGTAGTTGTCGAATACCCGATCCATCATCCGTACATCGATCGCGGCTTGTGGATCCTGCGGAATCAGGCGCACACGCCCTGGATGGTTGACCTCCAGGTATTCGATGATCGTCGTGGCTTCGAGGATCGTGCGATTGCCGTCGAGCAGGATCGGGAATCGCTTGACGGACCAGCGCGAGGCGAATTCGGCACCGGTCGCAGCGTCGTCGGACGACAGCGTGCGAACGGTGAAATGCGTCTCGTTCTCGTAGAACGCGATCAGCGCCTTCTGGCAGTACGACGAGAACGGATGGGAGAAGAGTTGCATGGTCATGCTCATGGGTCCTTCATACTGATTGCGAAGCGAAAGCAGATAGAGGTTTTACACCGAGCAGTTGCAGTTTGCAATCAGTCAAGGGAAAATCGATCGGATGAACAACGCGCAACGGTCGGGCTGCCCGATCAACCTGACGCTCGAGGTACTGGGCGATCGCTGGAGCCTCATCGTCATCCGCGACCTGATGTTCGGAAATCGCCGCCACTATCGCGAGCTCCTGACCCAGTCGGAGGAAGGGATCGCCTCCAACATCCTGGCCGACCGGCTCAAGCGCCTGACCGAGGCTGGCTTGATCACGCGCGCCGACGATCCCAGCCACAAGCAGAAGGCGATCTACAGCCTGACCGAGCCCGCCATCCAACTCGTTCCCTTGCTCGCGCAGATGGGAGCGTGGGGCCGGCGACACCGGCCGGTCTCCGAAGAACTGTCGATTCGCGCCCAACTTCTGGAAGAAGGTGGGCCGCCGTTGTGGAGCGCGCTCATGGCCGAGTTGCGCTCGCTTCATCTGGGAGCGCCCATGCCCCGGATCTCCGTGCTCGGCCAACTGCAAGCGGCCTACGAGACGGTGGTCGCGCGGCGCAGGCGGTAGGTGAAACGTGCCGTCCCCCGGCAGGCTTGACGGCTCGGGCGCAGTCGAGACACTCGACCTTCGCCCGCCGCCCGCTGCGACGCCGACTGGACCAGCGCTCGTCACGCGGCCTTCAGCAACTCTCACCATTCGGCGAGGCTAGACTCGAGCGATGAGCGCGGTCGACGAAGGATGGGAGGGCCGCGTGGCGGCGCTGTGGCTACGCGCCGAGACGATGGAGCCCGATGCGCTGGTGGCGGCCGCCGATGCGCTTTCAGGCGAACTCGATCCCGGCGATGCAAGAGGCCTTTTCGAACGGGCTTGCGCTCGAGATACGGCAGGTATCGAGGCCGAAGCGGAGCCGCTTTACCGCGCCGCGCTGGCGACGGGCCGCCTGGACGCCTATCGCAGCTCGCGCGCCTCGATCCAGTTGGCAAGTACGCTGAGGATCCTCGGAAGGCTATCGGAAAGCGAGGAGCTGCTCGTGCAAGAGCTCGATCGCCATCTGGAGGGAGGCAACCGTCGCGCTTTGCACGACGAGGCACGTGCGACCCTCGCTCTGACCTACGTCGCTCAAGGAAGGGCCTCGGAGGCAGCTGGCTTGGCGTTGTGCGCGTTGGCACCGCGCCTGTCTCGATACAACCGTTCGATGTTGGGAAACGCTGCGCAGCTTGTCCGAAAGTCCTGGAACTGATCACCCCGAGCCACTTGAAGGAGATCCCATATGCCCACTGGAACGGTCCATCTGCACCGCGTCCTGCGAGCCAAACCAGGGAAGGTTTACCGTGCTTTCCTGGATGCCGCTGCCATGGCGAAGTGGCTTGCGCCTCACGGATTCGTGTGCAAGGTTCATCACATGGACGCACGGGTCGGTGGCACCTTCAAGATGTCCTTCGAAAACTTCTCGAATGGACAGGGCCATTCCTTCGGCGGAGAGTATCTAAAGCTGGTGCCGGGAGAGTTCATCCAATACACCGACAAGTTCGATGATCCGAACCTTCCTGGCGAGATTCTGGTTTCGGTAACGCTGAAGCCCGTTTCTTGCGGCACGGAACTCAACGTCGAGCAGGCGGGCCTTCCTGAAGCGATCCCTCTCGAGATGTGCTACCTCGGCTGGCAGGAATCGCTTGCCCAGCTTGCGAACCTCGTGGAGCCCGACATTCCGGGCTCGTAGTGGTATCGGCCGGTTCTTCCTGGTCGCCTTGAGGGGACGTCCCGTGACCATAGAACCTGGATCGCATTCGTCGCTGCTTCTCTCGGCCGCCGGCGTGTGGGCGCTGCTGGCCAAGCGTCCGGCATGAAGCGGCCAACCGGCCCATCGAGCAGGCGTCGCTGGCGGGGTTCGCCGATGGCCGAAAGGGAGCGAACGTGCCCGTTCGCCATTCAGACGCGCCTAAACTCGTCTCGGTCTGCCCACCGCAGCGCGCGCCAACTAAACAACTGATGCTTGCCTTTGACCGACGGACTGCCGCCATCGCCTGGACCGTGAGCCTCGTCGTCGTCGCGTTGTTCGTCGTCTACGCCGTTCGCAAGACGCTCTTCATCTTCGTGCTGGCGGTGTTCCTCTCGTACATGATCTATCCGCTCGTGCGGCGCCTCGTGCGGGTGCTGCCGCGACTGTCTCGCTCCGCCGCGACCGCTACGGTCTTCGCCGTTCTGGCGCTGCTTCTCGGCACGGTGCTGGCGCTGGCCGGCCCGCGCATCGCCGACCAGGCGAGCCATTTCTCCGAGCAGCTTCCCTCGCTGCTACGCGACGGCAATGTCATCGCGCGAATCCCGCTACCGGAATGGCTGCTGCCGTACCGCGCCAAGCTGGCGGAACTTGTTCGAGAACATGCCGGTGACATCACCTCTTACGGCGCGGCGATGGCTCAGGACCTGGGCAAGCTGTTGCTGACGGCGGGAGCGAACGTCGTGTTTGTCGTCCTCATCCCGATCCTGGCCTTCATCATGATCTCGAGCGGGCCGGAGTTTCAAGCCGGGTTCCTGAAGTGGGTGGCACCGCATCGCCGCGCCGCGATGTGGCGTCGCATCGTCGACGATCTCGACACGCTGTTGGGCGGCTATATCCGTGCGCTGCTGATCCTGGCCTTCGCCACGATCGCGAGCTATTCCATCGTCTTCAGCATCGCCGGCGTCCCGTACGGGTTGCTGCTCGCGCTGATCGCCGGTGTTCTCGAGTTCATTCCCGTCCTCGGGCCGCTGCTCGCCGCGCTGCTTTGTGTCCTGGTCGCCGGGATCAGTGGATATGGCCACCTGTGGTGGATCGTCGGCTTCATTGCCGTCTATCGCCTGTTCCAGGACTACGTGCTGAACCCGTACCTGATGAGCAACGGCGTGGCCGTCCCGGCGCTGCTGGTCTTGTTCGGGCTGCTGGCCGGCGAGGAGCTGGCCGGCGTGGCCGGAGTGTTCCTGTCGACGCCCGTGCTCGCCGCCGCGCTGATTCTTTACCGGCGAATGGCGGAAGAATCGGCTGCCGGCGATGCCGTCAAACCTTCGGAGCACTGTCATTCGACGGAGTCTTCCTGACGAAGAACTCGACCGCTGCGGCGCCGCGCAGTAGTCCTTGAAGGCCGCACGAGCAGGCACGGCCATGGATGCTGCAACGACAGGTTGGATCGGCGAGAACCACGTCGAGCGTTGGCCGACGACGCTCTACGGCGTCAATCTCTTGCTGTGCGCGCTCGCCTACGGCACGTTCTGGAATCATGACGCATGGCTGCTCTCGCCGGCCGGAGGAACGGCATTCTTCGTCGTCGTTGCCTTGCTATGGCTCGTTCCGGATCGACGCATCGAACGAATCATCGCAAAGTAGGCCTGCGAAGAAGGGGCTCGGGTTGGCGCGTCGCGTGCAAAGCGATGACGCATCGAGCGGATCGCCCTGCGCTGCGTGCAGCATTGCTCGATCGCGGGCGTCTCCTCGCCGACGCAACTGCTCATACTCGAGTTCCACTGCGAACGGCCGCTTCGCGTTGAACGCGGAACCGAAATGCAATATCCACTGGCCATTCTGGCTACCTGCATAGCGATATATCTGAGCGCCCAGGCAGAAATTCGCTGGTATCCATTGCCCCACGACGTGCATCTCTGGCTGGACGTCTCGATCGGACTCTTCGTCTTCTTCGGCGTGCTGAAACTGTTCTCCAAGAAGCGTTCCGCCTTGGACTAGGGCCTGTTCACACTACGGGTGGGCTCGCCGAGCAGGAGCTCAGGCCATTCGCTGGATGATGTCGTGGGCGACCTGGGGATCGAGTTCGCCGTTCAGGACCAGGGCTTCGGCGATGCGCTCGACACGTTGCCAGTTGGAATCCAGGAGCTCCAACGCCGCTTGCCGGTACGGTACGGTGTCGTCGGAAAGGCCGGCCAGGCGCAACTCGGATCGCGCCACCTCGAAATCACCGTCCGACATTGACCGGTCCACGCCGGCACACAACGAACGGGCGACCGCAATCTCTTCGCTGGCAAGGCCCGCCGCCAAGATGACGGCGATGCCGGCAGCCACCTCCGGATCGGCCCGGGACGAGACTTCGGCAGCCTTGCCGGCCGTCTGGAGCTTGCGTCGGCTCAGGGCGGCGACGATCTCGCCGGTACCGTACGAATCGACTTTGAGCGACGCGGCAAGGACGTGGTACTTGGACAGATGGGCTGCCACCGCATGCCCTGCGTGATGGAAAGCGGCTGCTCGAATGTCCATAGGGCATCCTAAACGAAGGCACGCTCCGGGCCGTGCGCCGACAGTTCGATTCGTGCCGAATCAATGTCGTTGACAAGATAGTAGCTTGCGCGGTCCGCGGTGCCGGTATGCGGGCTTGCCCTGCGGGAAAGCACTCATGAAAGGAATGGTCGTGCGCCGGTTCACTTTCACGCTCGTTCTGCTTCTTTGCGGCTGCGCGACCAAGCGAACTTCGAGGCCGAAATGAAAGGCATGGTCGGTCGCAGCGAGGCCGATCTCGTGGCTCGTCTCGGGGCGCCGAAGCAGATGGTCGTCGCCCCGGATCGCTCCCGCTTCCCGACCTACACCGTCAACGCGACGGTACCGGCAGCCGCCGCGTATCAGTCTGCGCCGGGGCGGCTCTCGGGCGGGCTCTACGGCGGGTCGTCGTGGTCATGTTCGTGCCGTCGGCCGACTATTCGCGGATGCAGGCGCCTGCGGCTTCCTCGAAGGAGTCGTGCACCGTCGTCTTCCAGATCGTCGCCGATCGCGTCGAATCCTGGAAGTCCCAGGCGACAACTGCGTGGCGCAGTAGTCGCGTTGCCGCGGGGCAATCAACTCTTGAGCCGATATCCGGATTTGAAGATCCAGGCGACGACGGCGAGCGAAGCGAACAGAAAGCCGAGCGTCATCGCCAGGCTGAGAGCGACGCCGACATCGGCAGCGCCGTAGAAGCTCCAGCGAAATCCGCTGATCAGGTAGACCACCGGGTTGACCAGCGCCACCTTTTGCCACACCGGCGGCAGCATGTCGATGGAATAGAAGCTGCCGCCCAGGAAAGTGAGCGGCGTGACGATCAGCAGCGGCACCACCTGGAGCTTTTCGAAGCCGTCGGCCCAGATGCCGATGATGAAGCCGACGAGGCTGAACGTGACCGCGGTCAGCACCAGAAAGAGCAGCATCCAGAACGGGTGGTCGATGTGCAAGGGCACGAACAGCCAGGCCGTGGCCAGGATGATGAGGCCGAGGGTGATCGATTTGGTCGCCGCTGCGCCGACGTAGCTCAGCACGATTTCGACATACGACACGGGCGCCGACAGCAGCTCGTAGATCGTGCCGGTGAACTTCGGAAAGTAGATGCCGAACGACGCATTGGAAATGCTCTGCGTCAGCAGCGACAGCATGATCAGGCCGGGAACGATGAAGGCGCCGTAGCTGACGCCTCCGACTTGCGGAATGCGCGAGCCGATCGCCGCGCCGAAGACGACGAAATAGAGCGACGTCGACAGCACCGGCGAGAGCACGCTCTGCATCAGGGTTCGGCGGGTTCGTGCCATCTCGAAGCCATAGATGGCGCGAACTGCGTGGAAGTTCATGCCGGTTCCTTGACGAGATTGACGAAGATGTCTTCGAGCGAGCTTTGCCGGGTGCTCAGGTCCTTGACGCGGATCTCGGCATCGTCGAGGGACTTCAGCAACCCATCGACGCCGAGGCGCCCGCCGTGGCTTTCGTAGGTGTAGGTCATCTCGTCGCCCGACGCCGACAGGCTGAGGTCGTAGCCGGCGAGCGACGCCGGCACCGCTTGCAGCGGCTGCTGCAGCTGCAGGGTGAGCTCCTTCTTGCCGAGCTTGTGCATGAGCTCCTTTTTTTCCTCGACGAGGATGAGCTCGCCCTTGCTGATCACGCCGATGCGGTCGGCCATTTCCTCGGCTTCGTCGATGTAGTGCGTGGTCAGCAGCACCGTGACGCCGGTGTCGCGGAGCTTGCGCACCAGCTGCCACATGTCGCGCCGGAGGGCGACGTCTACTCCAGCGGTCGGCTCGTCGAGGAAGAGCACCGAGGGTTCGTGCGACAGCGCCTTGGCGATCATGAGCCTGCGCTTCATGCCGCCCGACAGGGTCATGATCTTGTTGTCCTTCTTGTCCCAAAGAGACAGCGACCGAAGCACCTGCTCGATGTGGCCCGGGTTCGGCGCCTTGCCGAACAGGCCGCGGCTGAAAGAGACCGTGTTCCACACCGTCTCGAAGGCGTCGGTCGTCAGCTCTTGCGGCACCAGGCCGATGATGGAACGTGCCGCACGGTAGTTGGCCACGATGTCGTGACCGTCGACCGAAACTTTCCCTTCGCTTGCCGTGACGATGCCGCAGATGATGCTGATCAACGTCGTCTTGCCAGCGCCGTTCGGCCCGAGCAAGGCGAAGATCTCACCTCTGCGGATCTCGAGATCGACGCGCTTGAGCGCGCGAAAACCGGAGGCATAGATCTTGGAGACGTTGGCGACAGAAAGGATGTCAGGCATGTGGAGTAGGCAGCGCAAGCGGCTTCGAAAGCTCTGTCGCCGATCATCGCACCGCCGGGCCGCCGGCCCGCCGACCTCGCCCTTGACGCGCGCCCCCGAGTCGGGCCGCGTCCGCAGTGGAATCACCGTCTGGCCGAGAATAGAATTGCGCCGCCGAGCGAGCGACGAACGTTTGTCGAGCGCGCACGTCATTCTTTTCTGGAGTTTTAATGAATTCACGTCGCCACTTCATTCGCCTGGCAGCGCTGTCGGGCGCTGCGCTCCTCGCCGCGAACGAGAGCTTCGCCGACGCACCCGTCCTCGACGAAAAGGATCCGCAAGCCGTCGCGCTCGGATACGTTGCCGATGCCGCGAGAGTCAACAAGGCCAAATATCCCAAGTACGCGGTCGGCCAGGCCTGCAGCAACTGCCAGTTCTATCAAGGCAAGGCCGGTTCGGCGATGGGCCCGTGTTCGGTGTTCGGTGGCAAGCAGGTCGCCACGAAGGGCTGGTGCAGCGCCTACGTCAAAAAGGCCGGCTGACGGCTGGCGAATAGCGCAGCGCGCGAGGCAAGACGGGTCGCAAGGTCGCGGGAACGATTTGTGCCAGCGGTCCCTCGCCCACCATCGGGCAAAGAGGAGGCCACATGCGTCGACTGGTTTGGTTGCTGGCGATCTGGGTAGGCTGGCAGGTATTCAAAGAGGCGCAGCGCGAATACGCGGACACCGAGTCGACCGTGGCTGACGGCTTGGCTCCGCTCTCGCCGTTTCCCGCCGATCGCTGAACCGCGTTCGAATCGCTCCTCCTCGCGCGGCCGATCCATTGCGCCCGGCGCGATGATCGCTGCCAGCGAGCCGGGTCGATTCGCTGCAAGGAGCCGTCGAGCGCGTCGCTCGCCCGTATTCGGAACAACACCACTACCGCTTAGCACCGAACGGACGCAGGGTTCGACTGGCGCGCATAGGCCGCACCGGCGGCTTCGACGCACGTCCACGTCATCGTCTGAAAGGATTCATCAATGCGTCGAACCGTCGTTTTCTCGGCCATGCTGGGCATGTTTGTTCTCGGCACCTTCTCGGCCAAATGGATGCCTGGTGCGCAGGCTGCCGAAGCCGCCAATTCGGCACGGATCGTCAACGTGCTGAAAATGTCGGACGAGGAGCTCGGCGCCGAGCGTCCGGGAACACACATGCGCGCCAGCACGTTCTTTACGGCCCCTGGCGCTACGGTGTCGATACAGACCGGCGACGTTGTCAAGCATTTTCATCAGAACAGCGACGAGATCCAGTACATCGTCGAAGGCCACGGCACGTTCTGGCTGGGCGACCACGAACAGGAAGTGGGCCCGGGCGACCTGATCATCATCCCCAAAGGGACGGCTCACGCCGGCTCGCACGCGACCTCGCAGCGCTTCAAGGCGATTTCCATCAAGACGCCGCCGCAGGCAGCCGATGACGTTCATCCCGTGAGCTGACGATTCGGCTGGCGGCATGCTCCGCCGTTGGCCACGTGACGTGCCTCTTATCGCGAGCGCACTCGCCGGCCGGCGGGTGCGCGCCCTCTCCCTGCGCGAAAGACGCCTCTGGACTCGAACGAGCTTTTGGGCTTGCTGCAATGGCCGGCGATGGTCGCGACGCTCGGCGCCGCCTGGCTCGTCGCTTCCAAGCGCAGCACCTGCGCCACTGGGGTTTCTGGTTGTTCATCCTCAGCAACGTCTTGTGGATCGCATGGGGCTGGCAGAGCAAAAGCTACGCGCTGATACTTTTGCAGGTGGGCCTGTTCGTCATGAACGTGCGAGGCATGCGCGAAAATCCCGAATCGGGCGAGGGCCGGTAACGGGGCTCGGCCACAATGCCCGGCGTTGCCGGCTACGCTGCGCGACTTGCGATGCCTACCAGGAAAGCGATGAGAGTTTTCGCCGCGATACTCGTTCTGTCCGTCAGCGCTTGCTCGACCCCCACGGACGTCTTTGCGACCGGCAAGGACAAGTACGTGATCCGGCCGCTACCGGCCAGCAACGCGACCACCGACTCCGAGATCAAGGCCTTCGGCATCCAGCGCGCCAACGACTATTGCGACGCCAAAGGCCGGCACGCGATCGTGACGATCGGCGAGACCGGCGGCTGGCAGCCTTTTTCGCCGCAGCGTGCCGAGGTTCGCTTCACCTGCGTCGACAAATAGGCCGGCGCCAGGCGCGATGCCGGCTCTAGCGGGCGAGCGATTGGAGCAAGCCTCGCTCCTCGATGAAGGTCACCACCTCGTCGAGGCCGGTTTTCGTCTTCAGGTTCGTCATCACGAAGGGCTTCGTGCCCCGCATGCGCAAGGTGTCGGCGCGCATCACCTCGAGGCTGGCGCCGACGTGAGGCGCGAGATCGGTCTTGTTGATGACGAAGAGGTCGCTCTTGGTGATGCCCGGGCCGCCTTTCCTCGGGATCTTCTCGCCGGCGGCGACGTCGATTACATAGATCGTCAGGTCGCTCAGCTCGGGGCTGAACGTGGCGGCGAGGTTGTCGCCGCCACTCTCGATGAAGACGATGTCGGCGTCGGGATACTTTTCGAGCATGCGGTCGATCGCCTCGAGGTTGATCGAGGCGTCTTCGCGGATGGCGGTGTGCGGGCAGCCGCCGGTCTCGACGCCCATGATGCGATCGGCCTCGAGCGCGCCGGCGACCGTTAGCAGGCGCTGGTCTTCCTTGGTATAGATGTCGTTGGTGACGACGACGAGATCCCAGCGATCGCGCATCGCCTTGCAGAGCATCTCGACCAGCGTCGTCTTGCCCGAGCCGACCGGGCCGCCGACGCCGACCCGCAAAGGCGGCAGCTTGCGGCTGCGGCGGGGAATCGAATGGAGTGGACTCATCGGCATCTCAGGACCGGAAGAGGCGCGAGTATTGCGCCTCGTGTTGCGAAGACAGGATGGCGAGCATCGGCGTGAAGGCCTGTATCTCGTCGAAGTGCAGCCGCGATGCCGTGGCGACGGCATCCGGGATTGCCGTCGATAGGCCGGCGAGCAGGCGTTGACCGGCCGCCTGGCCGAGCGGAATGGCCTTCATCGCCGCCTGCGTCATGTTCTCGGCCCAGCCGGCGGCGAAGGCGAGCAGCACATCGCGTACCGAGGCGCCGGCGTTCGTCCCGGCGAGGGCGAAGGCGACCGGCCAGGTCGGTGCCGGCGCCAGCGCGGCGAGCGTGGGCAGCCGCGCGTCGGGCAGCTCATGCTGGCGCAGCCACTGTGCCAGCGAGCGGCCCATCTGTTCGCTCTGCAAGCGCCACTCGCTCGTCTCGCGCGTGGTCGCTACCCAGCGGTTGAGCTCGACGATGCGGGCTTCGTCGCGGCGCTTCCAGGCGCGCGTCGCCTGCGCCACGACGGCGAGATCGCTGTGCGCCAGGCCGAGATGCAACTGGTCGAGGAGCCAGGCCAGCGCCTGTGGTTCGCCGGTGACGAGGCCGGCCTCGAAAGCGGCTTCGAAGCCTTCGGAATAGCTGAAGCCGCCGACCGGCAGGCTCGGCGAAGCCAGCCGCATCAACTGCAGCAGTGCAGACGCCGGTGTGACGGGCCGGCGTCGCACGGCAGATCGGGCGGCTCTCATCGGTGATCGTGATCGTGCGTGTGGTCGTGACCATGCTCGTGCGACAGGTCGTCGCAGTGCGCGTGGCCGTGAACGGGGGCGACGTTGGCCGCGTCGTAGGCACCGGCCTCGGGCTCGAAGGCGGCCTGGGCCTCGTCGACGTGCAGGCCCATCCGGCGCAGCATCGCGGCGAGCACGTGATCGGGCTCGAACTGCAGATAGAACGGCTTGACCTCGAGCGGCACGTGTCGGTTGCCGAGGTGATAGGCAGCACGCAGCAGGTCGTGTGGCGAGCCGTTCGCGTCGGCGCTGACGACGAGCACCGGCTGCGCCCGCGCCTTCACCGCGATCAGCGAGCCGTCCTCGGCGACCAGCACGTCGCCGCCGCGCACCGCGGTGCCGCGCGGCAGGAAGACGGCGACGGCCCGGCCCTGCGAGTCGACGCCGTCGAAGCGACTCTTCTGGCGCGTGTCCCAGTCGAGCTCGATCGTCGCGGCGCGCCGTACGATCGCCGGCGCGAGGCCCTGGCCGGCGGGGATCAGTTTGTTGGCGATGAGCATGAAGCGGGGCCGTGAGCGGTGCAGCTCAGAAGAGGAAATAGCGCTGCGCCATCGGCAGCACGGTGGCCGGCTCGCAGGTGAGCAGGACGCCGTCGGCCCGCACTTCGTAGGTCTGGGCGTCGACCTCGATCTTCGGCGTCGCATCGTTGAGCACCATGCTGTGCTTGCCGATCGAGCGCGTGTGTCGCACCGACACGGCATGCTTCTGCAGGCCCAGCGCGGCCGGCACGCCGGCATCGATCGCGGCCTGCGACATGAAGGTCACCGACGACACGGCGAGCGCGCCGCCGAAGGCGCCGAACATCGGCCGGAAGTGAACCGGCTGCGGCGTCGGAATCGAGGCGTTCGGATCGCCCATCGCCGCCATCGCGATCATGCCGCCCTTGATCACGAGCGACGGCTTGACGCCGAAGAACGCCGGCTTCCAGAGCACGAGGTCAGCGAGCTTGCCGGTTTCGATCGAACCGACCTCTAGCGCGATGCCCTGCGCGATGGCCGGGTTGATCGTGTACTTGGCGACGTAGCGCTTGACGCGAAAGTTGTCGTTGCGATCCTTTGCCTCGGTCGCGTCCCGGCCCGGCGCGGGCGCGAGCCAGCCGCGCTGCATCTTCATCTTGTGGGCGGCCTGCCAGGTGCGGATCACGACCTCGCCGACGCGACCCATCGCCTGGCTGTCGCTCGACATCATCGAGAACACGCCCATGTCGTGCAGCACGTCTTCGGCGGCGATCGTTTCGCGGCGGATCCGGCTCTCGGCGAAGGCGAGGTCCTCGGCGATGGCCGGGTCGAGGTGATGGCAGACCATCAGCATGTCGAGGTGCTCGTCGACGGTGTTGACGGTGTAGGGCATGGTCGGGTTGGTCGACGATGGCAGCACGTTCGGCAGGCCGGCGATCTTGATGATGTCGGGCGCATGGCCGCCGCCGGCACCTTCGGTGTGGAAGGTCGAGATGGCGCGGCCCTTGAACGCCGCGACCGTGTCTTCGACGAAGCCCGACTCGTTGAGCGTGTCGGTGTGGATCGTCACCTGGATGTCGTGCCGCTCGGCCACCGAGAGGCAGGTGTCGATCGCCTTCGGCGTCGTGCCCCAGTCCTCGTGCAGCTTCAGGCCGCAGGCGCCCGCCTCGACCTGCTCTTCGAGCGCGGCCGGCAGGCTGGCGTTACCCTTTCCCATGAAGCCGAGGTTCATCGCAAAGGCCTCGGCCGCCTTCAGCATCGAGTGGATGTGCCACGGCCCGGGGGTGCAGGTCGTGGCGAAAGTGCCGGTCGCCGGCCCGGTGCCGCCGCCGAGCATCGTCGTTACGCCGCTGGCCAGGGCTTCATCGATCTGCTGCGGGCAGATGAAGTGGATGTGCGAGTCGACGCCACCCGCCGTCACGATCATGCCCTCGCCGGCGATGATCTCGGTGCCCGGGCCGATCGCGATGTCGACGCCCGGTTGCACGTCCGGGTTGCCGGCCTTGCCGAGGGCAGCGATGCGACCGGCCTTGATCGCGATATCGGCCTTGACGATGCCCCAGTGGTCGATCACGAGCGCGTTGGTGATGACGGTGTCGGCGACGTGCGCCGAAGTCTTCTGGCCCTGCCCCATGCCGTCGCGGATCGTCTTGCCGCCACCGAATTTCACCTCTTCGCCGTAGCCACCGGCGCGCAAGGTGTAGTCGTCTTCCACCTCGATGATGAGCTCGGTGTCGGCCAGGCGCACGCGATCGCCTATGGTCGGACCGAACATCTCGGCGTAGGCGCGGCGGGAGAGCGCGGCCATCAGGGTTCGCTTCGCTGCCGCGAGCTCGCGTGGGCCAAGGCCATCGGCAGGCCGATTGCGCTCATGTCCCCCGGAACGGGGTTGCACCCCGTTCCTCCTCCTCTACTTCGCTCCATCGGCCGGCCGACGCCCTTGGCCGAACCGAGTCTCTCGAGCAGCCATGGCGGTGGCGGATCAGGACGGTGGGGCGTTCTGTGGAGCGAAGTAAAGGAGGAGAAGGCAGCGCAAGCTGCCTTCGGGGGACATGAGCGCAACAGAGCGCGCTGCCGGTCTGATCCCGCTCGAACACATTCATGCTCAAAGCTTCCCGCCGACCAGCCCGCGAAATCCATGCACGACCCGATCACCCGCATAAGCGACGAGCACGACACTGCGTTGCTGCCCCGGCTCGAATCGAACGGCGGTGCCCGAAGCGATGTCGAGCCGCATGCCGTGCGCCGCGGAGCGGTCGAAGCGGAGTGCGGCGTTGGTCTCGGCGAAGTGATAGTGGGAGCCGACCTGGATCGGGCGATCGCCGGTGTTCTCGACGACGATCGCGAGCGTCGGCCGGCCGGCATTGAGCGCGAGCTCGCCATCCTCGATGAAGTATTCGCCCGGAGTCATGCGGAGGCGAGAGCGGCGCGTCTCATGTGATCGGCTGGTGCACGGTGACCAACTTGGTGCCGTCGGGAAAGGTCGCTTCGACCTGGATGTCGGGGATCATCTCGGCCACGCCCTCCATCACGTCGTCGCGGCCCAGCACGGTCTTGCCCTCGCTCATCAGCGCGCTCACGCTCTTGCCGTCGCGCGCGCCTTCCATGATGGCCGCGCTGATGAGGGCGACGGCCTCGGGATGGTTGAGCTTCAAGCCGCGAGCGCGGCGTCGCTCGGCCAGCAGCGCCGCGGTGAAGACCAGCAGCTTGTCTTTTTCGCGCGGCGTCAGATCCATCGCAGGTCGGTGAGCTTCATGTCGGTGGCTTTGCGTCCTGCAAGACGAGTGCCACGCCCGGTCGGCCGAATCATCATACGGCGCCCTTGCGGGCGTTCTCAGGTTTGCCAGACGCGCGGCGGGCAGGGCGCGCGGCCCCACGCAGCCAGGCGCCAGACGCTCCAGATGCGCGTCAGCAGCTCCATCGCCGGCTCGACCCGCGACGCCAGGGCGCGGGCGACCACGACCCGCGTCTGCACCGCGCTGACGCCGGCGAGCGGACGCAGGGCATGCGCTTGCATCGCCGCGCGCGCGGCCTCGAGCAAGACCTCTCGTCGCGACTCGGCGAGGGCGCTCCCGGTGGCGAACCAGAGCGTCGCGAGCACGCTCTGGCCGGCCCAACCGAGCGGTGAGTCGAGGAGCTTCCGGTCGTCGCCATGCATCGTTCCACGCTCGAGCCAGCAGTCCGGGATCTCGATCGTCTGGGTGAAACGACCTCGCTCGAAAGGCTGGCCGGAAGCGGGCAGGCCCAGCGCCGTCACGTCCCAGCCGATCATCTCGGCGCCTTCGGCCAGCACAAACCGCGTACGGTTTTCGGCGATGCAGCCGCTGTAGGCGATCGTCTCGAGCGGCAGCCATTCGAGACGCGCGCCGGCCGCGGCGCGCGCAACCAGCGTTTGCGCGGCGGGCCGTCCGGCGCTGCGGTAAAAGCGCGTCGCGCCGGGGGTCGTGAGCAATGCGTGGGCGCTGGACTCGACGTCGACATCGATCGACAGCATATCGCCGCCGACGACGCCGCCGGGCGGATGGATCAAGACGCTGTGACAGACCTCGTCGCCTTCCGGATGCAGGCTTTTCAGGACGCGCAGCGGGCCATCGTGGCGATCATGAACCAGGGTGCGCCCGTCGCGTCGGCAATAGCGAAGCGCCAGACTGGCATGCCAGCCACTTCGCGCAGGCGCCGCCGAAGTGTCGATAGCACTCAGGCGCCCGCCGCCTTGCCGACGATCTCGCGCAAGACCTGGCGCATCCGGGTGAAGCCGCGGCTGCTCGGCATCCATTCGAGGGTCGGCGTTTCGAGCTTCTTGGCCAGCCCCATCGGCGCCGCTTCGATCGTGATCGCGGCGCCGGCCGCTTTGGTGAAGGCGCGCATCGCCCGCGGCATGTGATAGCCCTGGGTCACGAGGACGATGTGATCGATGCCGGCCGGCTTGAGCAGGGCGATCGTCCGCGCCGCGTTCTCGCGCGTGTCGCGCGAATCGTCCTCGATCCATTTGATCGGTCGATCGAATTCGTCGGCGGCGATCTTGGCGGCGATGCGCGCTTCCGGCGCCGCGTCTTCCTGGGCCCAGCCGACGCCGCCGCTGTAGGCGATCGGCGCACCGGTCTGCCGGCCGAGCCAGAGGCCGTAGCGAAGGCGTTCCAGCGACTGGTCCTGCAGGCTGCTGACGCCGTACTCTGGCGCAAAAGGCTCGGCGCCGCCACCCAGGATCACGATCGCGATCGGCTTTTTCGCCACCACCTCGGCGCGCAGCTCATGGATCCGATCGAAGCTCAACGCGGCAGGGGGCTGCAGCATCAACTGGGTCAGACCCGCGGCCGCGCCGGTGCAGGTCGACAGCCAGAGCAAGACCACGCTCGAGAAGATGAGCAGCCAGCCCAGCCCGCGCCGGGGCAGCAAGAGGCGCGCGCCGATCAGCGTCAGCACCAGAAGCGGAACGGGAGGCAGCAACAGCGCCGTAACGACCGGCTTCCACGACTCGATACCGAGCATGACGAAAAAACTGTTCACGGCACTTTTCTTGTTGGTTCAGAACGGCAGCGGCCCGCGATTGTGCCGACGAAGCCGGCGCGTCGCGACAGCGTTGCAAAAGGACACCTTCGCTCGACGAGTCGGGCCCAGTTCACGGTCGACTGGCCGAGTCAGGGTGCCAGCCGTTCGCGAACCCAGGTTCCGGCGTCGACCCGGTAGCTGAGCCGGTCGTGGAGGCGGGACTTGCGCCCTTGCCAGAACTCCCAGCGATCCGGCAGCAGCCGATAGCCGCCCCAGTGCGGCGGCCGCGGCGGCTTCAGCAGGAAACGCGCGCCATGCAGCGCGGCGTTGGCGACGAGCACCGAACGCGAGGCAATCACCTGACTCTGCGGCGAAGCCCAGGCGCCGATTCGCGAGTCGAGCGGCCGACTGGCGAAATAGGCGTCGGACTCGGCGTCGGTGACCTTCTCGACCCTGCCTTCGATTCGAACGACCCGCTCCAGCTCGACCCAGTGAAACTGCAGCGCTGCCAGCGGACGCGCTGCCAGCTCGCGGCCCTTGCGGCTGTCGTAGTTCGTGTACCAGATGATGCCGCGGTCGTCGTAGCCCTTGACGAGAACGATTCGCGTCGAAGGCCTGCCGTCGGCGCCGACGGTGGCCAGCGTCATCGCGTTCGGCTCGGGCAGCCTGGAGTCGATCGCCTGCTCGAGCCAAGCCGAAAACTGGCGCATCGGGTTGGCGTCGGAGGCAGCTTCGTCGAGCTCGGCGAGCTCGTAGCTCTTGCGCAGGGCAGCGATGTCGGTCACCTCAAGAGTATAGGAAGGGGATCGCTCGTCGCCGAGCAGGGCGTTTGCATGCGCATGGCTGGCCGCACCGGGCCTTTTGCTTACGGGGAAGGCCTTACGTAGAGCACCCACTTACGGTTTGCCCGCCACTCTCCCATGCTCGAACCATGATCACGGAGTGCACGGTCATCGTTCTCGCTGCTGGCAAGGGTTCGCGCTTCGCGGCGGCGTCGCACAAGCTGGCCGCATCGTTCGGCGACTCGGCGGTTCTCGCGACGACGCTGCGCCAGGCCATTGCCAGCCACCTTCATGTCGTGGTCGTGACGACGCCGGCCTTTGCCGAGCTGGCCCGCAGCAGCGTCGCGGCGCGCGATGTCGTCATCATGCCCGAGGTCGGCAGCGAGGGCCCCGGCCGCCTCGGCATGGGCCATTCGATCGCTGCCGGCGTCAGCGCCCGGCCGAATGCCGGCGGCTGGCTGGTGTTGCCCGGCGACATGCCGCTGGTTCAGCCGGCGACGTTGCAGGCGGTGTCCCGCGAGCTCGATCGCCATCCTGTCGTCTACGCCCAGCACGGCGGCCTGCGCGGGCATCCGGTCGGCTTCGCCGCCGAGCTGTATTCGGAGCTGGTCGGCCTGAGCGGCGATGAAGGTGCGCGGCGGCTGGTTGCCCGCTATCCGGCATTCGGCCTGGAGCTCGACGACGCCGGCATCCTGGTCGACATCGACACGGCCGAAGATCTCGAGGCGGCCCGCCGCAGCGCAGCGCCGGAGCAGGCGGCCGGCGGCGCCGCCATCGGCCTCAGGCCGTGAGGGCGTGACGCCGGGCGAGGGCGACGAGCCGCTCGATGTCGCGGTCCCGGATGCCGCAACTGCGCAGCGTCGTCGCCGTCTCGACGAGATACGACAGCGTGCTGCCGAAGCGGCCGTTGGCAGTGCGCAGGATTTCGACCATCGTCTCGTCCGGCAGTGAACCGGTGTGACTCGGGCTGTTGCGGCTGAGCGTGAAGCCGAGCGCCCGGACGGGGCCTTGCGGCGTGCGGCAAGGCAGCCACTTCGGGTCGTAGACGCCCGTCGGCATCTCGCGTCCCCAGAGGCGACGCATCTCGTCTTCGACACGCGAGCGCTCGACGCGATAGGCGCGGCCGCAGCATGAGCCGCCGGCGACCAGGGCGAAAACGAGCCCGGGACATTCCGGCGTGCCGCGGTTGACGCGCGAGCGCATCGCCAAGGAGCGATGCCAGCCGTACACCACCGCGCTCCGCTCCTCGGCCGATTCGAACTCCGGCCGCCAGATCAAGGACGCATAGCCGAAGAACCACGCGTCGTCGCGGCCACCCCAGTCGCGCAATGCGGCGTCGAGCAGGGGCTCGGGGTCGCGGGAGCCGTGCAGGGTGGGATTCGGAGCCATCATCGCAAACTAGAATCGATCATCGCCAAAAAACATCGACAACGCGAACCTTCATGAGCCAGCAAACCCGGGCAAGGAGCAATACATCACGCAGCGTGGCGATGGCAGCCGTTGCGGTTCTGGTTGTCATTGCCCTTGCAGGAATCGTGCTTGCCAAACGCCAAAGAACATCGGCGGATTCCTCTACAACGCAGGCCGAGCCTGCGGCGATGACCGCGGTGCCGGCATCTGCCGCGGCCCTTCCGCCGTCGGGCCCCAACGAAGTGCTCTTTGCCGATGCCTCGGACAAGCTGCCGGCCGATGCGGATGCGAAGCTGACCCGCATCGCCGAGCAGGCCCGCGCCGATCACAAGACGATCGTCATCGACGCCCGCGTCCCGGTGTTCGACCGCAACGATCCACAGCTGGCCCTGGCGCGCCGGCGCGCCGACGCTGTTCGTATCGCGTTGCAGGCAATCGCTCTTCAAGGAAGCGGCGCCAAGGCGCCGACCGTTCAGATTCAGATCACGCTTATGGGGGGTGGCTCCGGTCGCCCGGCGCAGGCCGATCGCGTTGAGCTCGAGCTGCACTGACGCGCGGCTGCCGGACACCGCGCCGCCGGCGGGCGCGACTGCTCAGTCGTTCCGCTCGATCAGCTCGATCTTGTAGCCATCGGGATCGGCGACGAAGGCGATCACCGTCGTTCCGCCCTTGACCGGGCCGGCTTCGCGCGTAATCGTGCCGCCGCCGGCGCGGATCTTCTGGCAGGTCGCCGCCACGTCGGACACGCCGATCGCCAGATGGCCGAAGGCGTCACCCATCTCGTAGCTCGAGACGCCGTGATTCCAGGTGAGCTCGATCTCGGCCTGTTCGGGATTCGAGCCGTAGCCGACGAAAGCCAGCGAGTATTTCTGCTCAGGCCGCTCGGTGCGGCGCAACAGCTTCATGCCCATGAGGCCGGTATAGAAGTCGATCGAGCGCTGCAGGTCGCCGACCCGAAGCATGGTGTGCAGGAATCTCATGATCTCTCCGTTCGTCACGCTGCCGGCGGCATCGTGTAGTTGAGGGCCAGCCGGCCGCCGTCGACGACGACGATTTCTCCGGTCATGTAGCTGGCCGCGTCGCTGGCCAGGAAAGCGCAGACGGCGGCCACCTCCTTCGGCTCGCCGAGCCGGCGCAAGGGCGTGCGGCCCATGATGCGCGCCTTCGCCTCCTCGCTGC
>JBDTIO010000058.1:0-9809 GCA_039936375.1 Caldimonas sp.
CGCTGCATGCACGTTACGTGGCACTGCAGGACAGGTTCGCGAACAACCAGTTCGGCCGCCCGCTCGTTCTCGAATCGACCCAGACCTCCGGCGACCTTCGTGGCGACGTCTACGCCGTCGTCGACCATTCGTTCGCCACCGTGAGCCAGGCCCTGCAGTCGATCGATCATTGGTGCGACATCCTCATCCTCCACCTCAACGTCAAGGGCTGCAAGGCGAACGTGGCCACCCGGACGATCGATCTGCGCGTCGGCCGCAAGTTCGACCAGCCGGTCGAAGACGCCTACGAGCTCGCCTTCAAATACAAGGTCGCGACCAGCACGGCCGACTATCTTCAGGTGAAACTCACCGCCGATGAGGGGCCGCTCAGCACCCGGGACTACCGCATCCAGGTCGAGGTGATTCCGGTCGAGGACAGGAAGAGCCTGATCCACATGTCGTATGCCTACGGCTACGGCTTCGCCGCGCGCCTGGCGATGCAGACCTACCTGCTCACCATCGGCAGCGCCAAAGTCGGTTTTACGATTGTCGACCACAAGGACCGCAAGCCGGTCTACATCGGCGGCGTGCTCGGCCTGCTCGAGCGCAACACGATGCGCTACTACCTGGCGATAGACGCCTACCTCGGCGCTCTTTCGCTGCCACCGGGCGAGCAAGTCGAGTGGCGCATTCGCGACTGGTACGCCAGCACCGAACGCTATGCGACGCAGCTGCACGAGATGGAGCAGGCCGACTATCTCGACATGAAGCGCAAGGAAATTCGGCGCCAGCAGCAGAGCTGACCTCCGGCTTGCGCCGCCTCAGCGCAGGGTCACGCCGGTCCTGGCCTGCAGCTCTTCGCGCGAGACGCCTTCGGCGATGGCGATCACCTTCAGACCTTGCGGCGTGACGTCCATCACCGCGAGGTCCGTGATGATGCGATCGACGACGCCGACGCCGGTCAGCGGCAAGGTGCAGGCGGGCAGAATCTTCAGGTCGAAGCTGCCATCCTTCTTCTTGGCGACATGCTCCATGAGCACCAGCACGCGCTCGACGCCGGCAACGAGATCCATCGCCCCGCCCATGCCCTTGACCATCTTGCCGGGGATCATCCAGTTGGCGAGATCGCCCTTCTCGCTCACCTGCATGGCGCCGAGGATCGAAAGGTTGATCTTGCCGCCGCGAATCATCGCGAACGAGTCGTGCGAGCCGAAGATTGACGAGCCGGGAATCGTCGTCACCGTCTGCTTGCCGGCGTTGATGAGGTCGGCATCAACCTCGTCTTCGGTCGGGAACGGGCCGATGCCGAGCATGCCGTTCTCGCTCTGCAGCCAGACCTCGACGTCGGGGCTGACGAAATTGGCAACGAGCGTCGGCAAGCCGATGCCAAGGTTGACGTAGAAACCGTCCTTCAGCTCTTCGGCGGCCTTGGTGGCCATCTGGTCGTGCGTCCAGGCCATCTCAGGCTCCCTCTTTCTCGGCGGCCTTGGCGATCACCTGGATCGCCTCTTGCGCCGCGACATCGGCCGGCACGCTGGCGCGCACTGTTCGTTTCTCGATCCGCTTTTCCGGCTTCGCATTGAGCACCAGGCGGGTCACGTAGATGCCAGGCAGATGCACCGCATCGGGATCGATGGAGCCGGTTTCGACGATCTCTTCGACCTCGACGATCGTGATCTTGCCCGCCATCGCCACGGCCGGATTGAAATTGCGCGCGGTGCGGCGAAAAACGAGGTTGCCGCTCTTGTCGGCCTTCTGCGCTTTGACCAACGAGATATCGGGCACGAGCGAGCGTTCCATGATGTAGACGTGGCCGTCGAACTCGCGCGTCTCCTTGCCTACGGCGACGAGGGTGCCCACGCCGGTGCGAGTGAAGAAGGCCGGAATGCCGGCGCCGCCGGCGCGGAGCTTTTCGGCCAGCGTGCCCTGCGGCGTGAACTCGAGCTCGAGCTCGCCGGCCAGGTACTGGCGCTCGAACTCCTTGTTCTCGCCCACGTAGCTCGAGATCATTCGTTTGATCTGGCGCGTGTCGAGCAGCATGCCCAGGCCGAAGCCGTCGACACCGGCGTTGTTGGAGATGACGGTGAGATCCTTGACGCGCGAATCGCGCAAGGCCTCGATCAGCGCTTCGGGGATGCCGCACAGGCCGAAGCCGCCGACGGCCATCAGCTGGCCATCGTGGACGACACCGGCGAGGGCCGCGGCGGCGCTTGGGAAGATCTTGTTCATGAACCGTTCCTCTGACGAAGCCGACGATTATCTCCTCCTAGAATTGTCGCCATGCTGAACGTCGACGCCTTGCAAACGATCCTCGACGAGATCGCCGCCGAGTACGTCAAGCAACTCGGGCTGCGCGTCGTAGCGGTCGACGACGACGGCGTTTCCTTGCTTCTGCCCGTCGCGCCCGGCCTGGTTCACGGCGGCGGCGTGCTGTGCGGCCAAGCGATCATGTCGGCGGCCGACACGGCCATGCTCGTGGCCATGATCGCGAAGCTCGGTGCATTCAAGCCAATGACGACCGTGCAGTTGCAGACGACGTTTCTGAGACCGGTGCCGAAGGACGTGCCCACCATTAGGGTCGTGGCCCGTGTCTTGCGGCTGGGCAAGACGCTCAGCTACGGCGAGGTCGAGTTTGTGACGCCCGACGGAAAGCTGTCGGCGCATGCGACGACGACGTACACCGTGCTCTGAATCCGCACGGCTCACTGTCCAGTGCGCTGCTCGAGTTCTGCGCGGGCGCTCACGTACCTCAGACGAGCTTGGGAGGCCTGGCGGCGAGATACACCGCTTCGATCCCTCAGGCCGCTCGCGCCGCTTCCGTCTCGAAGGTATCCGCGATGGAGCCGTCCGGAGCGTTAGCCGCCGTGGCGCCGCTGCCCAGCCACTTGGCAACCAGTACACCGAGTTGCCGGAGCTCGATCGGCTTGCTGAGATAGTCGTCCATGCCGTGCTGGAGGCAATGCTCCCGATCGCCAGTCAATGCGTTGGCCGTGAGCGCGATTATCGGCGTACGCGGCTTGCCCGATTCGGCTTCGAACTCGCGGATCAGTCGTGTTGCGGCAAAGCCGTCCATCACCGGCATCTCGCAATCCATCAGCACGGCATCGAAGCGCCGGCGACGGTAGAGATCGACGGCTTCATTGCCGTCACCAGCGTGAACGGAAACAACGCCCATGCTTTCGAGCGAGGCGGCGGAAATGAAGGCGTTGACCACATTGTCCTCGACCAGAAGCACCGTCTTTCCGCGTGCCGAGGCAAGACCGAGCGGTGCCGCGATCGGCAGCGGTACCGGCGCAGCGATACGATCAAAGCACTCGGGAAGCATCAGGCCGACGGTGAAGACGCTGCCTCGGCCGGCCGAGCTCTTCGCGCGCACCGCACCGCCCATCGCCTGCACGAGTTGGCGTGAGATCGCGAGCCCGAGGCCGGTGCCGCCGTAGCTGCGTGACATTCCCGATTCGACTTGGAAGAAGGGATCGAAGAGCAGGGGAATCTTGTCGGTGGGAATGCCGATGCCGGTATCGGCAATGCGAATGGCGAGCTTGACGCCCGCGGTCGTGCGCCATCCACGCAAACGCAGCGTGACACCGCCGACCGCCGTAAATTTGATCGCGTTGCTGACCAGGTTCATGACGATCCGGCGCAGCTTCTCCTCATCGCCGTGCACGAGTGCGAGATCGGCCGGGTAGCCAGAGGGGTCGAAGCGCAGGCTGATGCCCTTGGCGGTTGCGTTCGCCTGGAATGTCTGCATGGCGACCTGACAAACCGCTCTCACGTCGAGCGGTGCGATGTGCAGCGAGCCGCTTTTGGCGTCGAGCTTGGCGTAGTCGAGAATCTCGTTGAGGGTCTGTAGCAGACCATCTGCAGCCTGACGCGCAACGTCGATCAGCGTCTGCCGCCTCTCGATGGAATCGGTCTGCGCAAGCAGCGCGAGAGACCCGATGATGCCGTTCATCGGCGTGCGGATCTCATGACTCATGTTGGCGAGGAACGCCGATTTTGCTCGACTTGCCTCCTCCGCGCGGTCTCTGGCCCGCTTCAGTTCGTTAATGCTCCGCTGGCGCTTACCCCGCAAAAAGAGCTTTCGCTCACGAATGCTGATCAGCCGGTACAGGGCAAAACAAGTGAAGTTAATGCTGGCTAGTTGCACGACGAGCCGCTGCATGACCGCCAAATCTCCGCCATGGCGTCTCGCGAACCAAACGGCCAGGCCGGCGTTGAAGAGTGCAAGTGCAAGAGTTGCAAACGTCGAAAGCCTCGTGAATCCATAGATGATGCAGGTGATGAAGACTGCGGCGGAAAAGATCGCCCAGTAGCGCGAGTAAGGCGATTCATCCGCTGGGTTAAGACTACCTATAACCGATACGCAGATGATGCAAACAACAATCACTGAACTGCAGATCCATTCGTAGTATTTAGCAACGAATGGGCGCCAGAAGCGAATGAGCGCTGCTCCGGATAGCAGGGACACTACCATTGCCAAGCGGATCGGCTGCGATTGGGCGACAGCGGAGTCTCTTCCGGCTAGCGCATAGATCGCAAAAAATCCAAGAAACGCTAGGCCGCCGACCCCAGTGCCAATTTCGAGGAAGCGAACGCCCGATGAGCGAAAAACATGCCGGAATTCGTGTTCCAGTTCACGGTCTCGGAACTTGCGAACGCCCAGACGGCGCCAGTAGCTCAGAAATCGGATCGATTGCATGCATTCTTTCGCCCGGGGCCAATTCGTCGAGCACCTCCTATATCGACCGTTCCCCTCGCAAATTGAACCTACTGACCCGATCACCGCTGGTTGACGCCACCCGCTCCCTGACCACGGAACGCACGGAGCGTCTTCCATTCACGGTTCGCGTCGCATCGTCCGCTCAAGATCTGGCCAAAGCGGTCGAAGTCAGGGCATCGGCGTACGCACGCCACATGCCGAGCCTGGGGCAGTCGCTACTGATGCCCGAGGCCGAGGACCTGAAGTCAGATGTACTGGTTCTTCTCGCCGAGCGAAAGTTGGATGCAAAGCCGCTCGGCACGCTGCGGCTCCAGTCGAACTCATTGCGACCGCTTCGATTGCAAGGAGAGGCTCCGCCCTTGGCCGCCCTTGCTGAAAAGCGTTTGGTCGAGAGTACTCGCCTCGGCGTGGAACTCGGGACGACGAGCAAGGTTGTCACTGCAGCTCTCATTAAAGCCGCATATCAGATCCTTCAAGCCGGAGGCGTCGACTTCAACGTGGCCGGTGGCCGCCATTCGATGGCGCAGTTCTTCCGGTCGCTTCAATACGACGAAATTGACGGCGGCCCGTTTCCGATTTCGTTCGGAAACAACATCCCGCATTGGATTTTCGTCATGCCGGTTCTCGAGTTCGAAAATCGCCTCCGCAAGGCCGGTCATTGGTACTACGACTTCGTGGCAAAGACCGAGCACCCGGACATCCAAATCGACCACGACCGCGTGGACGCGGTTTTCGGCAGTCCTTGAACCCTGGGCGCCCCACCCGACCAAACGGGTGGGGCGACTTTGAAGGCGCAGTGGTCGCTGCATCGCTGGTCTTCGCAAGGAGCCTCGCAACATGGAGGCGAGCTTGTTCCGGCACCGCTTTCAGCTGATGTCCTCAAGGATGCGTTCGCCAGCGTCGTCCTCGGCGAGTCAAACGAACTGGCGTTCATCATCGTACGACTCGATGCCGATGACCGAGCCGCTCTCGACCAAGCCATCAAGGCCGCAAACTCGGCACCGATCGAGCTTCGCGTTTGCCTCGCGATGAATCACACTTCGCTCGACGCGCTCGACGTCAATTCCATCGACGGCAGCCATGTGGGCGTGATGCTTGATGACGTCGACGCCGATACTCCTCTTTCTGCGATGACGAAGAGTCCCGTCGAAGCCATTCGCTTCCGTGCCGAATTCGTCGCTCGGGCGAGCCGCAACCTGCGAGTCGGCTGCGTGCTCGAATCGATGCTTCTGCTCGCGCACAACCTAGGTCTTTGCACGATGGGCCCGTCGACGTCTGCGGTCGACGAGTCGATCGCGGCGACGCCAAGGTTCGACTATGTGCCTGCGCCGACGAGTCCGCTCCCTGCTTCGTCGCGAACATCCCCGCGCTTGGCATTCGCCGATGGATCCGTGCGCCCCATCGCCCATCTCAGCCGATAAGCGCGCGAACCACTTCTGGAAGGGGCACCGCCTTCCCTTGTCGGTAGTTCACCCAGACGGTCTTCGCTCCGCCGGTCGCATAAAACTCACCCAGCTCATCGGTTCGCTCGAGCGTGACATAGGCCTCGAAGCTCGACCTTCCGGCGTTGGCCACATAGTGCTTCGCCAGCACATCTCCCGGGTATTTCAACTGCTTCAGGAAATTGCAGAAGGTGTTGACGATCACCGGCCCTTCACCCGCCGGGTCGAGCGTGCCGGCGACCTGGTGCAACCACTCGATGCGGATGATCTCGAGATAGCGGATGTAGAGGGTGTTGTTGACGTGGCCCATCGCGTCCATGTCGCCCCAGCGGATGGGAATGACCATCTCGAGGGTCAGCTTCTTCGCTTCGGGCAGTTCGAATCGCATGGTCAATCGGCGTCGGTGGTCGCCGGTGAGCGTCAGGTTCTCGACACGCCAAGCTCGCCGTAGAGGCGCTCGACGAGTGACCGCAACGCCGCGACTTCAGCCTCGATGTTCGACTGGCGCAGCCTCAGCGCGGCAAGCTCCCCCGCGGCGACGAACGTCTCTCCGTCCCTGGCCGTCGGCAACAACGCGATGTCGATAGCGCCTGACAGCAGCTGCGCCCAGCGCGGTTCGCGCGAGCCGGGCGCGCGCGGCAGCTTGACGACGAGCGGTCCGCCCTTGTCGTCGGCTCGCGCAGCGAGCTCGTCGAGGAAGCCTTCGACGGCAGATAAATCGGCGAAGCGGTGCAGCCTCTCGCTGTTGGTTCGCAGCTCTGACGTCGTTTGCGGGCCGCGCAACATGAGCGTCGCGAGGAGTGCCACAGACTGCGAAGGCAACGCCAGCGCGCGCCCCATGTTGTGCTCGTAGCGCGTCACCCGCGATCCGCTCGACTCGAATGCCAGCGAGAGCAGCTTCAACGCGTCGACGGCGCCCTGTACGTCGCCCTCGCCCACCGAGATCACCGGGTCTCTTGCCGTCTTCTGGTTGCAGCCGAGCGTCAGCGAATTGAGCGACAGCGGGTAGGTGTCGGGCACGGTATGCGCCTTCTCGATCAGCACCCCGAGCACGCGCGTCTCGAGCGGCGAGAGCGGCCTCACGTTCGCTTCGTCGGGCGCGTCAGAGCCCGAAACCGTCGTCGGCCTGGATCACCGCGCCGTTGACGAAGTGGCTCTCGTTGGCGCACAGCATCATCAGCACCGCATCGAGATCCTGCGGGCTGCCGATGCGCTTCCTTGGCATGCGGTCGATGAACTTCCTGCCGGCCTCGGTCTGCCACTGGTGGTGGTTGATCTCGGTGTCGATGTAGCCCGGGCAGATGGCGTTGACGTTGATGCCGTAACGGCCCCACTCGAGCGCCATCGCCTTGGTCATGTGGATCACGGCCGCCTTGCTCATCGCATAGGCACCGATGCGGCCCAGCACCTTGAGTCCGGCCACCGAGGCGATGTTGACGATGCGCCCACCGGTGAAGGTGCCCGGCGCCGCGCCCTGGGCCCGCGCGATCATCCGCTTGCCCACTTCCTGCGCCACGAAGAAGGCGCCGCGCACGTTCACGTCGAAGACGTAGTCGAAGTCTTCGGGCGTCACGTCGACCAGCTTTTGCGTCGTCGCCACGCCGGAGTTGTTGACCAGGATGTCGATCGTGCCGACGTCGGTCTCGGTGTGGGCGATGGCCGCCTTGATGCCGTCGTGGTCAGTCACGTCGAGCGGCACGACGTGGGCGTCGCCGCCTTCTGCCTCGATCTCGGCGCGCAGGCTTTTCAGGCGTTCGACGCGGCGGCCGGCGAGCGCAACACCGGCGCCGGCGCGCGCCAGTACCCGCGCGAACTGCTCGCCGAGGCCGCTCGACGCGCCCGTGACGAGTGCGACGCGGCCCGACAGATCAATGCTGTAGCTCATGAGCTCGTGATGCTTTCGTAGAATCGAAGTCGAGTGTAGCCAAGAGAGCAGCGATGACCGCCGAAGAGATCCTGGCCAAGTACGGCCCGCGCGAAGCGATGGAATACGACGTCGCCATCGTCGGTGCCGGCCCGGCCGGCCTGGCCACAGCGATCCGCCTGAAGCAGCTCGCGGCCGAGCACTCGAAGGAGGTGTCGGTCGTGGTGCTCGAAAAGGGCTCGGAGCCCGGCGCGCACATCCTCTCGGGCGCGATCATGGATCCGCGCGCCATCGACGAGTTGCTGCCGAAGTGGAAGGAAGACGGCGCGCCGCTCAATCAGCCCGTCACGGCCGATCGTTTTCTTTTCCTCAGCGAGACCGGCGCCAAGGCGACGCCTGCGTTCTTCTTGCCCGACTGCTTCAAGAACCACGGCAACTATGTCGTCAGCCTCGGCAACGTCGTGAAATGGCTGGCGACACAGGCCGAAGCGCTCGGCGTCGAGATCTTCCCCGGTTTCCCGGCGGCCGAGGTGCTGTACGACGAAGCGGGCGCGGTGAAAGGCGTGGCCACGGGCAATCTCGGCATCGGCAAGAACGGCGAGCCGACGGCCGACTTCCAGCTCGGCATGGCGCTGCACGCAAAGTACACGATCTTCGCAGAGGGTTCGCGCGGCAGTCTGGGCAGGCAGCTCATCGAGCGCTTCAAGCTCGACGCCGGCAAGGACCCGCAGAGCTACGCCATCGGCTTGAAGGAGCTCTGGGAAGTGGTGCCCGCCCAGGCCAGGCCCGGGCTCGTCGTCCACACCGCCGGCTGGCCGCTCGATGCCGCCACCTACGGCGGCTCGTTCCTCTATCACCTCGACAACAACCAGGTCGAGCTCGGCTTCGTCGTCGGCCTCGACTACGCGAACCCGTACCTGAGCCCGTTCGAGGAGTTCCAGCGCTGGAAGCTGCACCCCGAGATCAGGAGCACGCTCGAAGGGGGCAAGCGGCTCGGCTACGGTGCCCGCTCGATCACGGCCGGCGGCATCCTGAGCCTGCCGAAGACGGTGTTCCCCGGCGGCGCCTTCGTCGGCTGCGAAGCGGGCTACATGAATGCCAGCCGCATCAAGGGCAGCCACGCCGCCATCAAGACCGGCATGCTGGCAGCCGAGTCAGCGTTCGAGGCGATCGTGGCCGGGCGGCAGCACGACGAGCTGGCCGCCTACCCCGCAGCCTTCGAGAAGAGCTGGCTGCGCGCCGAGCTCGATCAGTCGCGCAACTTCAAGCAGTGGTTCAAGAAAGGTCGCACCGTCGCGACCCTGATGACCGGCATCGAGCAATGGCTGTTGCCCAAGCTCGGCTTCAAGGCGCCGCCGTGGACGCTGCATCGCGCCAAGCCCGATCACCTCTACCTGAAGCCAGCGGCCGAGTGCGAGAAGATCGTCTATCCGAAGCCCGACGGCAAGATCACCTTCGATCGGCTGTCGAGCGTCTTCGTCAGCAACACCAATCACGCCGAGAACCAGCCAGCGCACCTGACGCTGAAAGACCCGAGCGTGCCGGTGCGCATCAACCTGGCGAAATATGCCGGACCGGAAAGCCGCTATTGCCCGGCCGCCGTCTACGAGTTCGTCGACGACGGCGGCACCGAGCGGCTGCAGATCAACGCCCAGAACTGCGTGCATTGCAAGACCTGCGACATCAAGGACCCGACGCAGAACATCGTCTGGGTCACGCCGGAAGGTGGCGGCGGTCCCAACTACGTCGGCATGTGATGGCGGTCGCGCCGGTGGCGCTGGTCCGAGGCGCCATCGACGCA
>JBDTIO010000059.1:0-5254 GCA_039936375.1 Caldimonas sp.
GCTCAAGCATCAACGATGGACCCGGTGACTGTCATCGCCGGCACGCTTCGCAGCTTTCGTGCCGGCGAATCGCACGCTAACGCTGCCCGTCGAACTTCGCAATCTCGTCTGCCCGCAAGCCGCCGACCCGTGCGTGCGGCCGCGGCCCGGTCGTCATGCCGATCACCAGCAGCATCTCGTTAGGCCGCGGCGCGTCGGCGAGGCGGAACTCGATGGTGTCGAAATGGCTGCGGACGTAGGCGGCGACACGGTGGTGGATCGGAATGTCGATCGACGTGCCGGCCGGCCCGATCTTGGTGGTCGACGGCACGATCGCGTGCGAGCCCTCGAGCAGGTCGCGCATGCCGTAGCCGCCCGGCACGTGCCAGAGCGCGCCGTGCTCGAGCTCGCCGGCCAGTCCGACCAGCGCACCCTTGCCGTAGCCCTGGATCCTGTCGGCGCCGCCCAGCGCGGCCACGAGCCGCGCCGCCATCTCCCGGCCGAGCGGCTTGAGCGCTTCCATCATCGGCTGGATGTCTTCGACGTAGCGACCGGCGTAGGGATTCCTGACGACGGCAGCGACCGTGCCGCGGCGCAGTGGCTCGGCCAGGCGCGGGCCGTTGTCGTGCCAGACGTCTTCGACCGAGACGACGAGCTTTCGCACATCGATCTCGGGTAGCGTGGAAGTGGCGGGGATCAGCATGGGACGAGACTCCGGGAAAGGCGTTCGAGAGGCCGAGGCGCGGCGGCGGCAGGTTCGACGACGACGAAGCGGCCTTGCAGCGACAGCACCGCCGCGATGATGCGCCCGCGCTCGATGGCGGCGCGCGCGGCTGCCGCGCCGGAGGCCAGTGCGGCGTCGATGGACGCGGCGGAAAGCAGCGGTACGGCGCATATCACGAGATGATCGCCGAGGTCGCTGTCGTCGCGGACGGCGTTCGCCGGGCGACGGACGATACGCGCGTCGTCGACATTGACGGCGTTGCCGATCACCGTCGCTGCGGCATCGGCGACCGACGCGCTGGCGGCGAGCACGGTCACCGAATCGGCAATGCCGAGCGAGAAGCTGCGGCCACGCCAGCCGGAGGTGGCGATACCTCGCACTTTCGACGTTGCGTCGATGGCGAAGCGGCCGTCGAGCGGCAGGCCGGCGAGGCCGCGCCCGGGATCGGCGACGAGGCCGACGTCGAACGACGCTCCAGCACGCAGATGCAACGCGATGTCGCCGCCGTTGTTGACGTAGGCGCGGGCGATGCGCGAGTCGGCGAACGATTCGATCAGCGCCTCGGCGACGCTGCCCGCGACGGCCGCCATCGCCGTGATGAAGCGCCCGCGCGATGCGTGCGCTCGACACGCCTCGACCATGCGGCGCGCGATCGGGCCCTTCGGGGCGACGAGCGCACCCGTCGCCGAACCCAGATCGGCGCGCAGCAAATTCAACTCGCCGACCAGCTCCTCGAGCACCGCGCCAAAGCGCACCCAGGCGTGCTCGATGCACTCGGCCGCAGCGCCCGCTTCGCCTTCGGCGAGCACGATGCAGTCGATCGGACCGTGCTGGAAATGCCAGCGGCCGTCGGCGAGACGGGCCCGCACCGCGCCGCTCATGCACCGGCCCTTCGTGCCGCGTCGAGCGGCCACGGATTGCCCGGCGCGGCCTCGACGAGTCGGTGCGCGTTCGCCGCCAGCACGTCCTCGAGGCGCTGCACGCGATCCATGTGACCGCCGAGGGTGCGGTAGTCGGCCAGACGCATCGTGAACTCGATCGGCGAGACGATCGCAGGCGTCGGCACCGAGCCGAAGCTCAGCGCTGGCATCTTCGCCACGTCGACCATCACCGTGATGCCGCCGCCCGGCCACACATACACCGGTGCGCCGCCGCAGGTGACGTTGACCAGCAGCTCCTTGATCGAGCGTGTCAGCCGCACCGGGTTGTCGGTGACGCCGGCGCGCAAGCTTCCGCCAGCGCCGGCGACGTAGAGCACCGAGCAGAGCGACGGCTCGCAGTTCTCGCCGATGCGCTCGACGACGCGGCGCACTTCCGTGGGCATTTCGGCGAGGCGCGGCACCAGCGCGTCGTCGAGGACGAACCAGGCCGAATCTTCGCCCGTAGTCGAGACCATCAGCAGGCGCAGGCCCGGCCGCGCGCCATGTCTGGCATCCCAGCCTTCGACAATCGAAAGCGGCTCGGTGATGTCGGTGCCGCCCCAGCCGGCACCCGGATTGGCGACCTGGAAGTAGCGCCCGGGTGTCGACTTGCGGCCGCGCAGGCGGATGCCGGTGGGCGCCATGTCGAGGAACTTGCCGGCCTGGTGCTCCGAGAGCACGCCGGTGATGTGGTCGTCGATGACGACGACCTCGTCGACATGGCCCGCCCACTGCGGCGCGAAGATGCCGATGGCGGCTGAGCCGCAGCCGACGCGCATGCGCTTTTCCTCGACGCCGTCGACGACCGGCGGCCTGTCGGCGCCGACGACGACGTTCGCGCCGCCCTCGATCTGCAACCCCACGGGCTCGCGGTTGCCGAGCGCCATCATCATGTCGCAGGCGATGCGCCCTTCCTTCTTCGTTCCGCCGGTCAGGTGATGGACGCCGCCGAGGGCCAGGAACTGCGAGCCGTATTCGATCGTACTGACGTGGCCGACCGCCTCGCCCTTGCAGCGCACCGTCGCCTGCTCGGGGCCGAGGTAGCGGTCGGTGTCGATCTTCACCTTGAAGCTGCAGTAGCTGAAGATGCCTTCGGTGACCACCGTCACCAGGTCGACGCCTTCGTGGCGCGACGAGACGATGAAAGGCGCCGGCTTGTAGTCGGGATAGGTCGTGCCCGAGCCGACGCCGGAGACGAACACCGGCGCATCGCCGCCGACGAGGCTGCCGTCCCAGCGCCCCTCTTTCGCCGCGTTCCAGGCGACGAGATCGGTGCCCGGCCGGGCGACCAGCGCCAGCGTGTCGAGCCGCGTCAATACGCCGTCGACGTTGCCGTAGCGATCGCAGGCGCCGAGCTTGCCCGGGCTGATCTGGCAGAGCACCGGGCAGGCTTCGCAGCGCACCTTGTCGGCGGCCATGCGCTCGGGCGCCTTCGAGTGATCGAGGACGACCGGCTGGCCGTCGGAGCGCGCCGTGAAGGAACCCGGCTCGCTCATTCGGCGCCGCCTTCGCGTTGCGCCAGGATCGCCGCGCGCAAGCGGCTCGGCGTGGCCGGCACCTCGCGCATGCGCACGCCAGCCGCGTCGTGGATGGCGTTGAGGATGGCCGGCGCCGTCGCTACCAGCGCCGGCTCGCCGACGCCCTTGGCGCCCCACGGGCCGAGTGGCTCCGGGTCTTCGATCAGGTGCACCTCGATCGGCGGCACATCGCCTGCGGTGGGGATCAGGTAGTCGTGCAGGTTGTCGGTGCGGCCGTTGACGTATTCCTCCATCAACGCCATGCCGATACCCTGCGCCACGCCGCCGTGGATCTGCCCTTCGACCAGGGTCGGGTTGATGGCGCGGCCGACGTCGTGCGCCGCATGGATACGGATGAGCCGCACCGTGCCGAGCTCGAGATCGACCTCGAGCTCGGCCATCTGCGCCGCGAAGCCGTAGGTCGCATACGGCACGCCCTGGCCGTCCGCGTCGAGCGGCACCGTCGGCGGGTTGAAGCTACCGCTCGCCGTGGCGAGATCGCCGCTCGCATCGGCCGGCCACTCGCGCAGGTCGGCGCTGCGGCGCTCGCCGCTCTTGGCTTCGCCGACAAGGCTCGTGCCATCGAGTCGGAGTTGCAAGCCCCGCGCGTCGGCATCCGCGAACCCGAGCCGCTCGATCAGCATGCGACGCAACGCCGTGCCGGCGGCCTTCGCCGCGTTGCCCGACACGAAGGTCTGCCGCGAGGCTGACGACTTTCCGGCGTCGGCGGTGCGGTCGGTGTCGCCCATCACCTGCTGCACCGAGGCGAGCGGCAGGCCGACCGCATCGGCGAACATCTGCGGCATGATGGTCGCCGTGCCCTGACCGATCTCCTGCGCGCCGTTGTAGAGGAAGAGATGGGCGCCCCGCGTCGCATCGCAGCGCAGTGCACCGCGCATCGTCGACGGGTTGGCGATCACGGTGTTGCCGATGCCGTACCACATGCAGGCGATACCGGCGCCGCGGCGCAACGCGCCTTGCGTCACCGACGCGGCGCTGTTGAATGCATCGGTCGCTGCGCGCGCCACTCGCCAGGCCGGGCGCAGCGTATCGAGGCACTCGCGCAGCCCAACGCTCGCTTCGAGCTTTTGGCCGGTCGGCGTGCGGTCGCCGGCGCGCAGCGCATTGGCGTGGCGGAACTCGAGCGCGTCGATGCCCGATGCGGTGGCCAGCTCGTCGATCAGCAGCTCGCCGAGCAGCGCCGCCTGCGGCACGCCGAAGCCGCGAAAGGCGCCGGCGACGCTGTTGTTGGTGAGCACGGCCCGCGTCATGGCGCGCACGTTCGGCACGCGGTACGGCCCGCTCGCATGAATGGGCACGCGGTTGGCGACGGTCGGGCCCCACGACGAATAGGCGCCGGTGTTGAAGTCGCCGCTGAAGTCGAAGGCGGTGAGCTTGCCGCTTGCATCGCAGGTCACGGTCGCGGTCATGCTCGCCGGGTGCCGCTTGGTGCTCGATCGCATCGACTCCGGCCGCTCGTAGACCAGGCGCACCGCGCGGCCGAGTTTCCAGGCGGCGACGGCGAGCAGCGGCTGCACCGACAGGTCGAGCTTGCCGCCGAAGCCGCCGCCGATCGCTGAAGGCACGATATGCACCTGCTCGGGCGCCAGCTTCATGACGCTCGCGATCTCGTCGCGATCCATGTACGGCGTCTGCGTGCAGGCGAAGATGCGCACGCGGCGTGGCGCCGTGGCGGTGGCCTCGACGACCTCGGCGTAACCTGCCTCCGGCTCGATGTAGGCATGCTCGACATGGCGCGTCTCGAAGGCGGAGCCGGCGCAAAACGCCGCGCGCGACGGGTCAGCGAAGGCGGCGTCGACATCGCCCGAGACAACGCGGCCGCGGCACAGCACGTTGTCGGGATGGCGCGCCTGCACCGGCTCGCCGGCGGCCGCCGCTGCCAGCGCGGCGCCGATCGTCTCGTGCGCAGGCAGCGCGGTGAAGCGGACCGGCACCTCGCTTTCCGGCAGCGCGAGCAGGGTCGCCTCGTCACCGACGATGGCCAGCACGGCCTCGCCGCGAAAGCGCGCCGGGCTGGCGGCGAGCACGGGCTGGTCGCGCATGTCGGCAAAGATCGCGAAGGCGTTGTGCGGCACGTCGGCGGCGACCAGCAC
>JBDTIO010000060.1:0-9509 GCA_039936375.1 Caldimonas sp.
AGCCGCGGTGCTCGCGCGAGGCGAGCGTGCGGAAGTGGGCGTCGACGAAGGGAATGAGCTCCAGCGTCAGGTAGTCGGCGTAGTTGCCGATGGCCGACGAGTTGACGTACTGGTTGCCGCCGAGCGACGTGAAGCAGTCGGCAAAGACGATGATCGCCGGCTCCATCTTCTTCTGGTGGATGAGCCGCGCCGCCCGCTCGGGCACGTTCTCGCCGAAGCCCTTCCAGTTGGTGTGGCTCGGGCCGCTGCCCATGAAGCCGACCAGGTCGAAGAGGACAGGGAAGCGGCGCGAGGCGAACTCGGCGGCGTCGTATTGCGGCGGCAGCCAGACGTGGAGCGGGCGTACGAAAGGGTCGCCGAGGGCATTGCCCTTGAGCACTTTGGACGTGTGCGTGAGGTTGGCCAGGCGGCCGGGCGAACCTTGAGGATGTTTGATCGGCACGATGAGTCTCCGGCGGCGTCAGGGCGACGATAGCAATGTGCGGAATTTGCACATTGCAGGCTCCGACAGCCACCAGCGAGGGCGATTGAAACCAGCTACCGGAACCGGTCAGCCGGCCAAGGCGACTTCGGGTCGCAAGCCCAGGCGCTTCGCCCGCCGCGCGAAGCCACGATCATCGAAGGTCACCAGTCGCTCGCATGCTGTGCTGCAGGCCCAGTGCAGTGCATCGGCGAAGTCGAGACCGCGCTGGTGCTGCGCGACTGCCTCGCGCACGGCCTCCCAGCGTTCAACGGTGACGTGCGGCATGCCCAGCAAATGCTCCATGGCACGGCAAAAATCGGCCGATGTCAGCTCGTAGAAGCCGCGCAGAACCCACTCGAACGCGAGTACCACGGTCAGCGGCACGAACAGCGCGGGCGATTCGACCACCACTCTCCGGGCGACCGGTCGCTGCCGCTTCGCTTCGGGATCGGCCGGATCGTCGCAATAGAACCGGGCGAGGATGCTGGTGTCGACCGCGATCATTTGCCGGCGCCCACTCGCTTGAGCAGGGCTGCCGCGTCGAACTCCGAGAGCCGACGCGATGCGCCCTTGCGGGCGGGCCGGGCGATGCGAAACATGCCGTACCCGGCGGCCGGATCGGCCGGCGCGATGCGCTGCCGCCGCACGATCAGCCGGATCACGCCGCCCTCATCGACGAATTCGACCTGCGTGCCGGGCGTGAGCTCATGTCGCGCCCGGATGTCGGCCGGAATGACGATCTGACCCTTGGCCGTAAGCGTGGCGATGGGCATGGGCATTTCCCGAGACGAGCGGTGTGCCATTCTAACGGCACCGTGCTTACCATGTAAGCGAACCCGCGCGGAGCCGCGAGGGAACGACGGGGCCAGCCGCCACGTTGCCGTAGCATGTCGGCGCGTTCGGCGCGCCCTTTGCCGCTGCAGCGCGCGCCCATGAAGAAATTGCGGACAGCACTTTTGGCGGCGGCAACGCTGCTCATTACCACCGCCTACGCGCAGGACACGCTGCCGGCGCAAAAGGAATATCCGCCCAAGGACGGCGGCACCGGCCCCGTCGTCGTGCTGGTCTCGGGCCAGACCGGCCCCGGCAACTACAACGGGCTCGCGTCGGGCCTGGCCGAGCAAGGATTCGACGTCGTGCTGGTCGACGGCAACGACTTCTGGGCCAAGGGCGTCGCCGGAGGCAAGCTGCTTCTCGGCGTCATCGAGCACGCGCAAACAGGTTCGCATGCGGCGCCGGGCAAGGTGGGCGTGGTCGGCGCATCGCTCGGCGGTGCCACCGCATTGACCTACGCCACGCACATGCCGCAACACGTGGGCGCCATCGTCGCGCAGTACCCGCTGACCAGCTTCATCAAGGACCCCGCCGACTTCACCGGCAAGATGAAGGTGCCGGTGCTGATGCTGGCGGGGACCTTCGACAGCTACAAGGGCTGCTGCCTGATCGACATGGCGCGCAAGCTCGGCGAGGCGGCGAAAGCGAACGGCGCGCCGCTGGAGCTGGTGGAGTACCCCGGCGCCGACCACGGCTTCAGCACCGACAACAGCAAGCACCGCGAGGTCTCCGCTGACTCGCTGCACCGCACGGCCGAATTCCTGCACCAGAAACTGGGCGGGAGCTGAGCCCTGGCGCTCAACGTAGCCGATAGCTGAGCTTGCGATCCTTGCCGACCGTGGCATCGAGGCCGATCCACTGGCCGTCGGCCGCGTACCAGACGTCGACCGGCCGGCTCGCGCCCGAGATGCGATAGCCGTGCGCGGCGACGGGCTCGCCGTGAACCTCGATCCGCGTCTCGGCGAGGGGCTCCACGTGCACGGCCTCGAGCTTGCCCGTCTGCGCGTTGAGCAGCCGGGTTTGCGCGCGCATCGCCGGGTGCCAGTAGGCGAAGCTCATCACGCAGCCGTCGAGCGTGGGTGCCGTGGCAGCGACGTGCATGGCGCCGCGCTCGTCGGCCGCGGCAAGGTGAACCTGGCTCGCCGTTCCGTCGTCGTCGGTCGTCGAGACCAGCGACACCAGGCACGCGCCGCGCCAGTGCTCGACCGCCGTGTGACGGTAGTGATACACGGTGAACCCGAGCACCTTGACGTCGAAGCGCGCCTCGCTCGTCAGCCGGCTCTGCTCGCCTTCGGCCTGGAGCCGAAAGCGGTGCTCGCCGATCGGCTTGCCATCGAGCAGAACCTGGAAATTCCATTCGCCTGAAAGCGGCGACAGCGTGGGCTCGGCCGCCGCGGCCGCGCACGCGATCGCCATGAGCACGGTGGCGATGAGACCACGTCGAGATCGGCGAACGAGCGGCGTCATGACGTTCGGAGCGCCGCCGGCACGTGCACTGCGATGCCGTCGAGCCGGGTCGAGAGCCACATCAGCGCCGGCATCAGGACCGCCCACATGAGCGCCATCGTCACGAGCGCCGTCGCCGGGTCGACCAGGCGTGCGCCGCCAAGCCGTACGCCGCCCGCGAACGACATCGGGCCAAGCACCGCGCCGAGCAGCGCCGCCAGCGCCGGGCGGCGCTTGAGCCAGCGAAGCGTGACGTTCGGCGCCGTAGCGAGAAGGCCCCACAGGGTGACGATCCAGTACGGAGCGAGCCACGCAACGGGCTGACCCGAGGGGTAGGCGATGTGCCCCTGCATCGCGATGACGCTTTCGGCCACGAAGCCGGCCGCGCAGACTGCGGCGACGAAGCGCAGCTCTACGCTGGGACGCGCCGATGCTGCTACATGGAAGGCGATGGCGGCGACGACGCAGACCGTGCCGAGCAGCGGCTGGCCGTACGCGGCGCCGAGGACGGCGGCGAACCAGGCGCATTGGAAGAGCGTGAAGTTGACGAAGAGCTTGCGGCGCGTGGGCAACGCTGCGCGAGCCTGCTCACCCGCGACGCCTGCGACGTTCTCGATCACTGTGACTTGCTCCGTGCCGAATCGGCTCCGCGCGCATAACGCTCTACGCATCGATACGCGAAGGTGACGTGTTCGGATGCCGCGTGACGGGAGCCGGCATCCGCGCCTGTAAGGCGCGAGATGCAAAGAGGTTGCAATTGACAGTCGCGCACTGGCGGCAATAGTTCTCGCTGCCTGAACGGTGCGGCACACCGTGCTCGTCCCGAATGCGCCACCCTCGGGAATCTCGGCAAATCCGCCTCGCCGCTGTGGCGCAGGAATGCATCATGGCCACTCTCATCCCCGCCATCGGCACATGCGCGTCGCGCATGACTCCCGGCGAAAGGCGCTTCGCCGAACGCATCGAACAGAAGCTCGACGACGACTACCTCGCCTGGTACGACGTGCCGGTTGGGCCGAAACACGCGCACCCCGACTTCGTGATGCTCCATCCGCGGCGCGGCCTGCTCATCCTCGAAGTGAAGGACTGGCGGCTCGACACCATTCGCAGGGCCGACAAGCAAACGTGGGAGATCCTTCCCGACGGCGTGCCCAAGACGGTCGAGAGCCCTTTGGAGCAGGCCCGCCAATACGCGCACCAAGTGGTCGACGCGCTCGCGCGAGACAAGCAACTCGTGCAGGCCGAGGGCAACTGGCAAGGCAAAGTCTGCTTCCCATGGAGCTATGGCGTCGTGCTCACGAACATCACGCGCAAGCAATTCGACGATGCCGAGCTCGGCGGCGCCATCGAGCCGCACCGCGTCATCTGCAAAGACGAAATGATCGACAGCGTGGGAGCCGAAGCCTTCCAGAGCCGCCTGTGGGACATGTTCCCCACCATGATGCGAGGCGTGCTCACGCTGCCGCAGATCGACCGCAGTGCGCTGGATCCTGTTCCCTGAGGTGCGTATCAGTCCGCAGCTCGGCCTGTTCGGCAGCGAAGGTACGGATGACGAGCTGCCCGATCTGATGCGTGTGCTGGACCTGCAGCAGGAACAGCTCGCCCGCAGCCTAGGCGACGGGCACCGCGCGATCCACGGCGTGGCCGGCTCGGGCAAGACGCTCATCCTCGGCTATCGCGCCGAGCAGCTCGCGCAGGCCACCTCGAGCAACAAGCCGATCCTGATCCTTTGCTACAACGCGCCACTGGCCACAAAACTCGAAGCAGTGATGGCCGCGAAGGGCTTGGGCGACCGGGTGACGGTGTGCACATTTCACAGCTGGTGTCGCCAGCAGCTCGTCGCCTTCGGGCAGCCCGTCCCGCAGGGCAAGGACATGTTCGATCGATGGATCGAAAGCGTGATCCGCGGCGTCGAGCGAGGGCAGATTCCCGGCGGCCAGTACCAGGCGATCCTCATCGACGAGGGCCACGACTTCAAGCCCGAATGGCTGAAGCTGGTGACGCAGATGGTCGACCCCAACACCAACAGCCTGCTGCTGCTCTACGACGACGCACAGAGCATCTACGAGCGCGGCCGCAGCAAGCAGTTCAGCTTCAAGAGCGTGGGCATCCAGGCGCAGGGCCGCACAACGATCCTGAAGATCAACTATCGCAACTCGAAGCAGATTCTCAACACGGCGAGCCAGATCGCCGCCGAGTTCCTGCGCGCGGAAGACTCGGGCGACGACGGCGTGCCACGCGTGCACCCCATCAGCTGTGGCAAGGAAGGCCACGCGCCGCTGGTCATTCGCCTGCCCAGCCTGCGCGACGAGGCTTCGAAGGTGGCCGACCTCCTTGCCGGTGCGCACCAGCAGGGGCACAGCTGGGGCGACATGGCGGTGCTGTGCCGGCACTACCGCGAGATGGAGCACTGCGCCACGGCATTGCAGCAGCGCAGGCTGCCGCACCAAGTGCGAAACAGCTCTGGCAGGTACGACCCGACGACCGACACCATCAAGGTGATGACGATGCACGTGAGCAAGGGGCTGGAGTTTCCGGTCGTGGCGCTGGTGGGCGTGGGCGGCATGCCGGGGCCGAAGGAGGATGAATCGGAGGAAGCACGGTTGTTCTACGTCGCGGCGACGCGGGCGACCGAGGCGCTGTACATCACGCTGAGCGGGGAAGGCGGGTTTGCCAACCGGCTCCCCCAGTCAGCGCAGATGCGGGTCGAGGCGCTGGCCTGAACAGCGGCTTCCCGGAAGGCCCGCCTCCTATAGCGAGGTCCGCGGCTTCGATAACCGATGAGGCCCCGCATAGACAATGCGGCCCTATCGGCGAGCACCTTTACCAATCCCGATCCGCGACCGACGAAGATCAAGGTCAAGCTCGCCGATGGCAAAGAACGGTCGATCCAGCACGTGGCCGCCACGACCTTCTGGAGCGCCGACGGCCGGCCATGTCTGCTGCAGAGTTTCTCGAAAGCCTCTTCGTCGCATTGCCGGAGTCTTCGAGGACGAAGACGAATTGCGCCGGTTATGCCTGAACGACTGATTCAGCCCAACCAACAATTGTCGTCATGCCGTTCGTACGCGCTCGTCTCGTCTTCTTCGGCCTGTTGAGCCTCGTCATGGCTGCGGGCGGCATGTGGATGCTGGTCAGCGGTGCGGGGTGGCATGACAAGGCCTGGGGCGCCGTGGGCGTGCTGTTCTTCGGCCTCGGCGGACTGGTGGTGCTGCGCTCCGCACCAAAGATGAAGCCTCGCTGATGAGGCAGGTCCGGACCCCGAGGCGAACCCACCCTTTCGTCATCCCGGTCGTTCTGCTCTTCAGCTTGTCCTGGTCACAGAAGCTCTGGATCTGCGTGCCTCTGCTCGTCGCGTGGGCGCTGCTCTTTCCACGCTACGAAGACAAGCGCGCGCTGCGTGCCGCATGTGTGCTCGCTGCGCCATCGCGGTCGGCCAGGCCATCCTCGCCATGATGGCAACCCGCGGATCAGATCCGGCCGACGGGCCCTGGATGTTCGTGCCGCAACTCGTCTTCTCCGGCATGGTGCTGCTGCTCGACGTTCGGCTGCTGTGGGAGGTGTACACGCGGCTTCGCCCACCTGCGGCGGTGGAGGGCCTCCTCTCGTCCAACCCGTGACGGCGTCTTTCTGTCGCCACGCCGGTGGCACGCTGACCCATGCTCGGCGCCGCGGCTCGCGCACACCATTGCCGTCAGATCCAGCTCAGGGCAGCTGCGATGATCTCGGTCGCGCCGGTGGTTGCGCACTCGCCGTGGGCAATCACAAGTCGCTGGGGCTTCCAGCCGAGCACCATTCCTCGTGCAGCGCGCGCACCTTGCCGCGACAGGAAGGTCAGGCGCCATTCGCGTGGCGTGCTACCTTGCGGACCCACCAGGCCATCGAGGCGCATCAACAGTCCCTTCCAGCCCGTGGCATTCGCCTCGGGAAACCGCTGGATCAGATCCCCGAAGATCGCCGTGCGGGACGCGCGGTGAAAGAAGGCCACTTCGTTCATGGCAAGCGATCCACGGAACGCCACCTGATCGATGTCGGTGCTCCACGGCTCATGCTTCTCGTCGTCAAGCTCGGCATCGAAGTGAACCTGCTGCTTCTTGCGGGCAAGACCCGGGGGCGCGTAGAGCCGAGCCTCCGGCCAGCGATTTCTCCACTCAGGAAGAAACAAGTGGTGTAGCTTGTTCGGCGTCACGATATGGCCGACGGGTCCGATCGCATCCACGGCGGCGGCCAATTCTTTGGTCAACGCGATAGGCGACCATACCCACAATCTGCCTGTCGAAAGTCGTGCGATTGCCATCCGGGTCGGATACGGAAAACCGTAAAACGAAACCGGCGGTCCATCCGCCAGATAAAGATCCTGTCCGAACGGGACGAGCATCGATCTAGGATACGGCTTGTTCCATCGGCGCTGTTCGTCGGTGGGGAAAGCTCGGCCAGACGGGCGCGCAGCCGTTCGCTGCCCGAAGCCGAATACCCTGGAATCGCCATGTCCAAGCCCGCTCTCACTCCCGACTTCATCGAATCCCAACGCAAGCGCCTCGTGGCTTTGAAAGCCGAGCTCCAGGGCGCCGAAGGCGTCGCCCAGAAGGAGAACAAAGATCTTCAGGAGGAGCGCGGCGGCGAGGCGCGCGAGTACGAGGATGCGGCCCAGGCAATGGACCGCAAGGAAGTCTTGCAGGCGAAGCACGAGGTCGACGCGAAGCGTATCGCCAACATCGACCGGGCCCTGAAGAAGATCGAGCTCGGCACGTACGGGCTCTCCGACGCCAGCGGCAAGCCCATCCCCCACAACCGGCTCGAGGCTTCGCCCGAAGCCGTGCTTACCGTCGAAGAAGCTTCGGCGAAGGAATAGCCGTCGCGCCTGGATCGCGGCTCTTCTCGTCGCAACTGCGCACCCGCGCGTGCTCGGGCGGGTTCAGGTACAGGGCCACCACGTCGAGCCTTGAACGCCGAGAGGCCGCTCCCAATCGGGGAACGGGTTGGCCTTGCGCCCACGTTTCCGAGGGGGAGCGCAGTGCAGAAGCGGGGTCGTCCATGCCGGCTATGACTTCGTATAGCCGGTCATACAGGTAGAGGCGCAGCTACGGAGACCCTTGTTTCAATACCGAGGCCAGCGCGTCCATGACCTCTGGGGCCCGCAGAGCGCTGTTGTGTGTCGCATCAGGAATCGAGATGAAGCGGGCGTCGACTTGATCCGCGACAAGCGCATTCACGTAGGTTTGCGCGAGTTTTGGCGAGGTGTTGGTGTCGGCCGTGCCGGTCAATGCGATTACCTTGACGGGCGCGCGCACCTGATCGGCCCACTTCAGCGGATCTTCGCTGTTCGGCCACCAGTGCCGACCTGCCCGCCAGGCGCGCAGGTCGCAGGGACAGGACACCAGCACCGCTGCGTTGGCCAAGCCGGGCTGCATGCCAAGCAAATTGGCCGTTGTCGCCGCGCCGCCCGAATGGCCCACCAGCACCGTGCGCGCCGGCTGGTAGTGGGCCTTCAGACGCGCTACCGCATCGCCCACGATCTGCATATTGGTCTTGGTGTAACTGTCGCTGCTACCATGCTTGTCGCCGCTCGAGGTATCCCCCTGCGCGTTGGCGTAACCGGGGCGCCACAGCGCGATGCTCAGGACATGGTCCGCGGCAAAGCGCGCAGCGGCTTGCCGGGCCGGCTTCACGTGCGAGACGGCCGGACCACCATCCGATTGGTCGCCGTGCAGCCAGACGACCATCGCCGCTGGCGGAGCGGGCGGCGGCGCATCAAAGGCCTCGATCACCAAGCACTCACCGCCGCCTGAGACGCGGGTCACGAAGTCTTCGCTGGTGCAAGGGGCGGCGTGCGCCGACGGAATCCACAGCGCCGCCAGCAACGCGCCGAGGGGCATGATGTTTTTTTTCATGCGCGTTCCTTGCTCAGGGTTTCGCGGGCGGTCATCGCAGCCAGTCGCCTTCACGTGGCCATTCTAGGCTGGGCGTTTGGCAGCTGCGTCACACATGCGCGGCACAGCAGCAGTGCCAGCCACTGCTCAACACGGGCGACCATGATGTCTAACCGCGCGCGAGCCACTGCGTCGCGCTGTAGATCGCGAGCCCGACCAGGCCGCCGACGAGCGTGCCGTTGATGCGGATGAACTGCAGATCGCGGCCGATGTTGGCTTCGAGCTCGCGCGTCATCTCGGCCGCGTTCCAGCTCGACACGCGGGCAACGATGTAGCCACGGATGTCTTCGCGGTAGCGCTCGATCCAGCGCGGCGCCGCACTGCGGATCTGCTCGTTGATCCAGTTGCGCATCGCACTGTCGGCCAGGAGCTTCTCGCCGAGCGAGCGCGTGCCGAGCATGGCCTGCTCGCGGATCGTCGAGCCCGGCTGGGCGAGATCGCCCTGCACCCACGCGATCGTCTCGCTCCAGAGGCCGTGCAGGTAGGTCGAAAGCGCGGGGTGGGCGAGCAGCTCCTGCTTGATCGCCTCGCCCTTGCTGCGCAGCTCGGGATCGTCTTTCAGACGCTCGATGAACGAGGCGGTGAAACCGTCGAAGCGCGAGCGCAGCGGGTGGTTCGGATCGGCGCCCATCTCGCCGACCAGGCGCACCACGCCAGCGACCATCTTCTCGGTGGCGTAGCGCCCGGCGACGTTGTCGAGGCCGACGAAGCGCAGGTACTTGACCTCGGCGGCGATGACCTCGGCCACCTGCGCCTTCAGCGTCTCGTCGTCGAGCATGCGGGCGAGCTGCTGCAGCAGGCCGTCGAGCAGCTGCTGGTGGCGATGCTGGGCAGTG
>JBDTIO010000061.1:0-4778 GCA_039936375.1 Caldimonas sp.
GGTTTCGGAGGCGGGCTTCGGCCCATCCTTTGCATCGATCGCCGCAAACTATTCAGGCCAGGCCGATGCGGACCAGCGCCTTGCCAAACATATTGCGCACGGCTTCGGCCACATGCCGCCGGGGCTGGCCAGCGACGCACAGGCGGCAAAGCTTGCCAAGCTGATTCTGGAATTGCCTGCGACATCCAGACCATGATCCTCAGTGCGCGCCCTTCCTGGACCGCCCGGCACTGCTGCGGCAGCTCGACATCATTCAGAAGAAGTTTTGCCACTCACCCAGCATGCATGGAGTGACAAAGGACGTCGACTCCAACGCGATGAAAGCGGTGGCCGAGTACGTTCAATCGAAATAGGGGTGCGCGGCATTTCTTAAAAAAAGGACTAGTGTCGTGAGTTAGATGTTCGCAGACAAAACCTCTCAACACTTGCGAGGATGTCATCTGCGGACTTGGACCACACGAATGGCTTGGGATTGGCGTCGTTGATGTCGAGGTATAGCTTGATCGCTTGTTCGAGCTGACCGTCAGCGTCGAATGGGTCATGTCGCAACCCCACCGGAAATCGGATCCACGGAAGCTTGCCCGATAGCCGCCGACTTGTCCGTGCGCTGCGACACGAGCGCTGGTTCAACGGCGGGTCGTCAGCGTTTGACATCCGTCTTGGCACTCGGGGCCGCAGCCTTGATGTCGGGTTCCGGAAGGCCGAATCTCAAACGAATCGCCTGCTTCCACGTCGCGTCGGTCTGAGGCTTGATGAAGAGCGTCACCACCTCGGGGTGAGCCACTCGGATCTGCCTCTCGATGTCGATGACCGATTCTTCGACTTCGGAGGCGCGCAGATCGGGCGGAAATTGCAGGCTTAAGGCGGCCAGCACCTGGTCGGGCGCGAGCTGAACGGTGAGCACGCCGTTGGCCCGCGACAGCGGGCTCGCCCCCTCGGCGATGCGCAAGATCGACTCGCTCAGGAGGGGGTCTGCCCGCTCGCCGATCAGCAGGCTTTTGCTTTCCCGGGCGAGCAGGCCGGCAATCGCAGCCAGCATGATTCCGATGAGGATGGACGCCACGCCGTCGAGCACCGGGAGATGAAGTCTCGAAGCAGCATAAGTGCCGAGCCCGGCCAGCAAGATGCCGAGAAGGTCTGCCGTGTTCTCGAACAGGACCATGAACGAAGGCGGATCCTTGCTGCTTCGAAAGGCTTCGTAGTAGCCCATGGAGCCCTTGGCGCCCCGGAACTGAAGAAAGGATACCCACCAGGCCGCGCCTTCGAACACGAACGCCAGCACGAGCACGACGTAGTTGACCAATGGATCGACAATCGGCTCCGGGTGCCGCACGTGCTGGACGCCCACGTAGATCGACACGCCCGCGCCGAACGCAAAGACCAGCACGGCGACGATGAAGCTCCAGAAGTAGAGCTCGCGGCCGTAGCCGATGGGATGATCGGGGTCGGGGCGGCGGCGGGCACGGCGCATCCCGTAGAGGAGCAGCAGCTCGTTGCCGGTGTCCACGAGGGAATGGACCGCTTCGCTCAGCATCGCCGAGCTGCCCGTCCACAACGCAGCGGCGAGCTTGGTAGCAGCCACGAGCAGGTTGCCGGCCAGCGCGGCGTAGACAACGCGCCGGGTGGTCGGTGCAACCGACGAAGCTCGTCCCACCTTCAAGAGGCGCTGTCTCAGCTGACGGCTTGCCGAAGACGCTCTTCGAGCTGCAGCTCGGGCACGGCGGGGATCTGAAACGCGCGCTTGCCTTCGACGGGGATGCCCAGGTAGATGGATTGGGTCACAGCCGGGCTCGAGATTCGACGCAGGTCCGACTAGACACGAGAACTCTCGGTCTCGAGCAACGGGTCGACGGACCAGTACCCACGCTGACCGTAGTGCTCGTACAGCGCTGCCTCGTCGACGCGTTCGAGCTGCGCGACGGGATCGTATGCCGGAGCCCACTTGATCGCCTGTCGGGTCATTTTGAGGAAGACTTTCGAGTCGAACCAGCTCACATGGTCGATCCATTGCGGTGCGACCAGCAACTGGTGGCCCAGCCACCAGTTGCTGGTGTTCACGATGAGGTAGCGGATGGCCCAGGTCTGGTCGTCCAACAACACGTCGTCGACGTGGCCAATGCCGCCATCGGTCGCGTGAATGTGGTACTTCATCACCTCCCGGCAGCTGCGCAGATTGGGATCTTCACCCTCGTGCTCGCTGCGCTCGATGTCGGCCAGCGCATAGGCGTTCTCGCTTTCGCGACTCGTGGCCCGCCGGGAGCCCAGGTGAGCTTCTTCCGGCGACATCAGGTTCGGATACAGGCCGTCGGCCCAATACCCGTCTCCGCCCCAGTAGTTCGGGTAGCCGTAGTAGCTGGAGTACGCCATTTCATGTTGTCGCGACACCGGCTTGTCGGTATCGATCGCGGGGCTGTTCTTGACCTGATCCTTTGTGAGCCAGACGTGCAGCAAGCGCTCGGTCCAGTCCGGGCGGCCGATCGCGATGGGCGAGATCAGCACCTTGCGGCTCGAAAGCCACGTGCCCGCATCGATGACGAGATAGCGGACCACCCACGCCCGATCGTCGAAATAGAAGTCCTTGACGTGGCCGATCTCGCCGTCCGTGCCGCCAATGTCGTAGCCCTCGAGATCCTTGACGCTTCGCAACATGCTGTGGCTCCTGCAGTGGTCAGTCAGGACTCTGTGTCGCGGTGGGACCGGCGTCTGTCTGCCAGCGTACCGTTGACGACTCGAAATTGCACTGTCCCCGCTTTTGAACGGAACTCAGGGGACGAGAACCGCCGCGCCCTCGAACCGGCCGGCGCGCAAGTCGGCGAGGGCCTCGTTAGCTTGCCGCAAGGGGTAGCGTGTGGTCCTGGTGACGATGCCGATTTGCGGCGCCGCGCCCAGGAAATCGAGGCCGTCCTGGCGGGTGAGGTTGGCCACGGAGAGCAACTGTCGCTCTTCCCACAGCAGCCGATACGGAAAGCCCGGAATGTCGCTCATGTGGATGCCGGCGCAAACGACCCGGCCTCCTTTGCGCACGGCCTTCAATGCCATCGGTACGAGATCGCCCACAGTCGCGAAAATGATCGCGGCGTCGAGAGGCTCGGGAGGCATCTCGTCTGAGGTGCCAGCCCAGGTAGCGCCGAGGCTTCGGGCGAAAGCCTGCGTCGCCTCGTCCCCTGGACGCGTGAAGGCGAAGACCGACCGCCCCTGCCACTTGGCCACCTGGGCCAGGATGTGGGCCGCGGCACCGAAGCCGTAGAGACCCAGCGACTTGCCGTCGCCGGCGATCTTGAGCGAGCGCCAGCCGATCAGGCCGGCGCAGAGCAGCGGCGCCATCGATTCGTCCGTGCCGGCCTCAACGAGCGGGAACGCGAACCGCGCGTCGGCTACGGTGGCCGTGGCGAAGCCGCCATCGCGCGTGTAGCCGGTGAAGAGCGGGCGGTCGCAGAGATTCTCGCGATGCATGGCGCAATACGGGCAGACGCCGCACGTGTGACCGAGCCACGGCATGCCCACACGCTGGCCGATCTGCAAGTGATCGACGCCCGCACCGATGGCGTCGACCCGGCCCACGATCTCATGACCCGGAATGATTGGCACTTGCGGGTGCGGCAACTCGCCGTCGACGACGTGCAGGTCGGTGCGGCAGACACCGCAGGCGCCGACCTTGACGCGGATCTGCAACGGGCCGGGCTGGCGATCGGCGAGCTCGGTCCAATCAAGGGGCGCGCAGATCTTGTTGAGCACCATGGCTTGCATCAAGTCTCCTCACGGATCGGCGAAGCGCACCCAGCCACGACGCCGGGCAGCAGGGCTGGAAGGGCAGGCCGCTGCGCATGCGCGGCGGCGAGTGTGCCGGGCAGGAGAGTGGTGCAAGGAATCAGGCGCCCGAGGAGCTGCCATCCCGAACAGTTTGAAGCGTCCCTTCGCAGGGCGCGGTCGACCGAGCCACGACGGTCTACCTCTCAGAGTGCGTCGCGGAAGACTGCGCGAACCTCGGAACCGGTGTCGGTGTCGGGTTTGGCTCGTCGAGCAAGCGCGACGCTTCCGATCGCACGATGCGAACCTCCTCCTCCAGGTCGGCTACGTGCTGCAGGAACATCACCGCAAGTGCGAACGAGTGCTCGTCGAGAGCCAAGTCCTGGCGCAATTTCTGTGCGCGCTGGAGCGTCATGACAAACCCGATGTCGAAAGTCGTGGGTCCATGTTCGGGCCGCGTCTCTGCGAGGACGCCGAATTCCTTCAAGCCGGCAAGTTCGTCCATGGCAACGCCGGACAGCTGCGCGAGCTGTTCCATCGAGAGACGCGTAGTCGTGGCCGAACTGCCCCGCGTTGCGCCACTGAAATGGGTCGTCGGGTGCGAGGTTAGGTTCATGTACGGAACATTGCGCTCGCCCGGAGGAACCGTCGGTGCGTCAGCGCACGTTGGCTGCAACGATGACCCCGAACGGCGTAAGGCTTTCGGCGGACCGCGCAGGGCTCGGCCAAAGTGTCGGGACGGGGAATGAGGCGTCCGCGTCTCGACGACCACGCCGCACGAGGCGTTCCCGTCGGAACCGGAGCAGCCAAGATGCGGCAGCAGGGTACCCCCTCTCGCGACAAGTTGAGTCGAACCGCTTTCTACTTGGGGGGCATGCCCAGCGCCGCGCGTCCGTGATTGGTGATCTCGTACGAGTCGTCGCCAAGACTGACTTGTTCGAGCCACCGCGTGCCTTCCGTGGTCAAGAAGAACGGTATCTCGCTCTGCTCGAGGCGTACGATTCCGCGCTCGTCTGCGCGGTTGGCAATCG